>CAZFDP010000034.1:0-12639 GCA_964518185.1 uncultured Phocaeicola sp.
TTAATAACAGTTCGGAAGGATTGCTCACTTGTCGCAAACCATTCTGTCGCATTTCGTAAATGCCTAATTCAGCAGTACTACCGAATCGGTTCTTGATGCTCCGGAGGATGCGGTACATGTAATGTTGGTCACCTTCAAATTGAAGAACGGTATCAACAATGTGTTCCAATACCTTAGGGCCGGCTATACTTCCTTCCTTATTGATATGGCCTATCAAGATGACAGGTGTATTACTTTCTTTGGCGAACTTCAAGATGGAAGCCGAACATTCACGCACTTGCACCAAACTTCCCGGTGACGAGTCGATACTCTCCGTAAAGATGGTCTGTATGGAATCGATGATAACCAAATCCGGACGGGTATTCTTGATGTGTACATAAATTTGTTCCAACGATGTTTCGCATACAATCAGACATGCTGACGTTTGATGCGAAATGCGGTCGGCCCTCAATTTCAGTTGTCGGGCACTTTCCTCACCGGATACATAGAGCACCTTCTTATCGTTCAGTTTCAGTACCGTCTGAAGGATAAGGGTAGATTTTCCGATACCCGGTTCACCACCTAACAAGACAAGACTTCCCGGTACCAATCCACCTCCAAGTACACGATTCAGTTCCTCGTCGTGCATATTGATACGCGGTTCTTCACCTCCATGAATATCACTCAATGTTTGTGGCTTACTTTTGACCGACTCCAATACGGCAGCCCCATGCCGGGCTGTAGCCGATTCCTTGTGTACCACTTGTTCTACGTAAGTGTTCCATTGTCCGCATGAAGGACATTTGCCTACCCATTTGGGAGAATCTTGTCCGCAATTGGTACAAACATATACGGTCTTTTCTTTTGCCATTTTTGTTCTTTTTAGGGTGGATGGTGCAAAGGTAATGTTTTCCATCCATTTTTTGAGGTTTGTTTATAAGAAAAACAATTGTGTCTGACTTTTTCTGCAGATAATTTATATTGTTCTTTGTTGAGTGACAAAAAAAACAGCAAAAAGCTATGTGGTATAGAAAAATGTTCTTATATTTGCATCGTTCAAATAAAAAACAAACGAAGAACAATCTTAAAATGACAATGTGCTATCTATATATTACCATGCGAATGTGGGGGACAACGACCACCACGATGACCCTTAGGGGTTAAGGGATAGTATAGTGTTTCTACGTGATACACGCTTACGGATGTAAGCAAAACAATCAATCATTTATTATTTTATTATTGTCAACCGGACAGCAAGTTATTTAGGACTTTGCTGATTAATATCAATAGCATGAAAGTAATGAAATTCGGCGGATCGTCCGTGGGATCCGTGAACAGCATTTTAAGCGTCAAGAAAATAGTAGAGGCGGTCAATGAGCCTGTTATAGTAGTAGTATCGGCTTTAGGAGGAATTACTGATAAGCTTATTAAAACCTCACAAATGGCTGCCGATGGAAATGCTGCTTATGAAAAAGAATATCGTGACATTGTAAACCGCCATATAGAAATGGTGTATACTGTAATTCCTGCAGGTGATAAACGCGGTGAATTGCTCGATAAAGTGAATGAACTTCTTAATGAACTGAAAGATATTTTTCAAGGTATCTATCTCATTCGCGATTTGTCGCCCAAAACTTCGGCTACTATTGTGAGCTATGGAGAGCGTTTGTCGTCATTCATCGTGGCCACATTGATACAGGATGCTGAGTGGAAAGATGCACGCACTTTTATAAAAACAGAAAAGAAACATGCCAAGCATATTCTCGATTCGGATTTGACTACTGAATTGGTAAAGGAAGCTTTTAAAGAACTTCCTAAAGTGGCATTGGTGCCAGGGTTTATCTCGACCGATAAGAATACCGGTGAGGTGACCAATTTAGGGCGTGGAGGCTCTGACTATACTGCTTCTATCATCGCTGCAGCTTTGGATGCCGATATCCTGGAAATATGGACGGACGTAGACGGATTCATGACCGCCGATCCACGTGTTATCAGCAATGCTTACGTTATCAATGAACTGAGCTATGTAGAAGCGATGGAACTTTGTAACTTTGGTGCTAAGGTGGTGTATCCGCCTACCATTTATCCGGTATGTCACAAGAATATTCCTATTCTTATTAAGAATACCTTCAATCCCGATGCACCAGGCACTATCATTAAACAACAAGTGAGTGATATGAAGGCCATCAAAGGTATTTCGTCCATCAATGATACAAGTTTGATTACTGTAACCGGTCTTGGTATGGTGGGTGTAATTGGGGTAAACTATCGAATCTTCAAGACTTTGGCTCAAAACGGTATCAGCGTGTTTATGGTGTCGCAGGCTTCTTCGGAAAATAGTACTTCCATAGGTGTCCGTAATGAGGATGCAGCTTTGGCTTGTGAAGTGTTGAATACCGAATTTGCTAAAGAAATAGAAATGGGCGAAATCAGTCCTGTTACTGCCGAAAAGGATTTGGCTACTGTAGCCATTGTAGGCGAGAATATGAAGCATACACCAGGTATTGCCGGTAAGTTGTTCGGTACTCTTGGACGTAACGGTATTAGTGTGATAGCTTGTGCACAAGGTGCATCAGAAACCAACATATCTTTCGTGGTGGAAGCCAAGTCGCTTCGTAAATCGTTGAATGTGATTCATGATTCATTCTTCCTTTCAGAATATCAGGTGCTCAACCTCTTTATTTGCGGTACAGGTACGGTGGGCGACAGTCTTATTAAACAAATTTGCGGGCAGCAACAGAAACTGATGCAAGGACGTGGCCTGAAGCTCAATGTGGTGGGTATTGCCAACGGCCATCAGGCTTTGTTTAATCGCGAAGGTATTGAACTGACCGATTATCGTTCGTTGCTAAATGAAAAGGGGGGCATATCGAGTCCACAAATCATCCACGATGAAATTATTGGTATGAATATCTTCAATTCCGTGTTTGTGGATTGTACGGCCAATGCTGATGTAGCTGCACTTTACAAGGAATTTCTTACTCACAATATTTCCGTGGTGGCAGCTAATAAGATAGCTGCCTCATCTCCTTATGCCAATTATAGTGAACTGAAGCGTATAGCCCGTAAACGTGGTGTGAAGTTTTTGTTTGAAACAAATGTGGGTGCAGGATTGCCTATTATCAAGACTATGAATGACTTGATAAATAGTGGTGACAAGATTCTGAAGATAGAAGCAGTATTGAGTGGTACGCTGAACTATATTTTTAACACTATTGCTGCCGATGTGCCTTTCAGTAAGACTATTCAGATGGCAAAGGAAGAAGGCTATTCGGAACCCGATCCGCGTATCGATCTCAGTGGTAAGGATGTTATCCGCAAGTTGGTGATTCTGGCTCGTGAGGCTGGTTATCCTTTAGAACAGGAAGATGTAGAAAAACATCTGTTTGTACCTAATGAGTTTTTTGACGGTTCGCTGGATGATTTTTGGAAGAACGTACCTTCGTTAGACAATGATTTCGAATCTCGTCGTCAACAGCTCGAAGCGCAAGGTAAGCGTTGGCGTTTTGTAGCTAAGTTTGAGAATGGCAAGGGAAGCGTTTCGTTGCAGGAAGTAAGTAAGAGTCATCCGTTCTATAACTTGGAGGGAAGTAATAACATTATTCTGCTTACCACAGAACGTTATAACGAATATCCGATGATGATTCAAGGATATGGTGCTGGTGCCAGTGTAACTGCTGCCGGAGTATTTGCTGACATTATCGGTATTGCGAATATTTAAGATATGAAACATATTATCATACTTGGTGACGGAATGGCCGATTGGCCTTCGGAACGACTTGGTGGAAAGACTTTACTTCAATATTCCAACACTCCGAACATGGATAAATTGGCTCGATTGGGACGTACCGGCCGACTAATAACTGTGGCACCGGGATTCCATCCGGGAAGTGAAGTGGCCAACATGTCGGTGATGGGCTATGATCTTCCTAAGGTATATGAGGGGCGTGGCCCGCTCGAAGCTGCCAGTATTGGAGTAGAATTGCAACCCGGTGATATGGCCATGCGTTGCAATATTCTGTGTGTGGAAGGGGAGATCCTGAAAAATCATTCGGCAGGACATATTACTACCGAAGAAGCTGATGTATTAGTGAAGTATCTGCAAGAGCATTTGGGTAATGAACGGGTACAGTTTCACACAGGGGTGCAGTATCGCCACTTACTCGTTATCAAGGGGGGCAATAAACAACTGGATTGCACACCGCCACACGATGTACCTTTGCAGCCTTTCCGTCCGCTGATGGTAAAACCTGAAGTGCCCGAGGCACAAGATACGGCCGACTTCATCAACGACTTGATTCTGAAGTCGCAGACTTTGTTAGCCGATCATCCGCTTAATTTGAAGCGAATGGCTGAGGGGAAAGACCCTGCTAACAGTATTTGGCCATGGAGTCCCGGCTATCGTCCGCAAATGGAACCTTTGTCAGTGATGTATCCGGGAATAAAGAGGGGAACGGTTATTTCGGCTGTTGATTTGATTAATGGTATCGGTTATTATGCCGGACTGCATCGTGTCAACGTAGAAGGAGCTACAGGTCTGTATGATACTAATTACGAAAATAAGGTGGCTGCTGCTCTTGAAGCCCTTCAAACCGATGATTTGGTTTACCTTCATATCGAGGCAAGCGATGAAGCTGGACACGAAGGTAACTTTGACTTGAAGCAACGTACTATTGAAGATTTGGACAAACGGGTTGTAGGTCCCATTTACGAAGCCGTGAAAGAATGGAACGAGCCTGTAGCCATTGCCGTGCTTCCCGATCATCCCACACCTTGTAAACTTCGTACCCATACTGCTGAACCAGTACCTTTCTTGATATATTATCCGGGTATTGAAGCCGATAGCGTACAGACTTTCGATGAGGTGGCCTGCGTAGAGGGATGCTACGGAGTGATGAAAGAAAATGAGTTTATGAATGAATTTATTAATTCACCACAGATTACACAGATTGTCACGGATAAATAATATAATTAAAATCTGTGTAATCCGTGGTGCAAACAAATATAGAATATGAAGTATTATAGTACCAACCATCAAGCACTGGAAGCTTCTTTACAGGAAGCTGTAGTGAAAGGCTTGGCATCCGATAAAGGCTTGTATATGCCGGAAGTCATCAAATCCCTACCACAATCGTTTTATGAAAACATTGAAAATCTATCATTCCAGGAAATAGCCTATCAGGTAGCCGATGCTTTCTTTGGTGAAGATGTACCGGCCGAAACATTGAAACAAATAGTTTATGACACATTGAACTTCGATGTACCGGCGGTAGAAGTAAAGGAAAATATTTGGTCATTGGAACTTTTTCATGGTCCAACCTTGGCGTTTAAAGATGTAGGTGGTCGCTTTATGGCTCGTTTGTTAGGTTACTTCATTAAGAAGGAAGGACAAAAGCAAGTGAATGTGTTGGTAGCTACTTCTGGCGATACCGGTAGTGCAGTAGCCAATGGATTCTTGGGAGTAGAAGGCATTCATGTATATGTGCTTTATCCAAAAGGAAAGGTGAGTGAGATACAGGAAAAACAATTCACCACTTTAGGACAAAACATTACGGCATTGGAGGTAGATGGTACATTCGATGATTGTCAGGCATTGGTAAAGAATGCCTTTATGGATACCGAACTCAATAATCACATGAAACTGACATCGGCCAACTCTATCAATGTAGCACGATTTTTACCGCAAGCTTTCTATTATTTCTATGCGTATGCCCAATTGAAAAAAGTTGGCAAGGCTGACAATTTAGTGGTGTGTGTACCTAGTGGTAACTTTGGAAATATTACGGCAGGTTTGTTTGGCAAGCGGATGGGCTTGCCTGTGAAGCGTTTCATTGCTGCCAATAACAAAAATGACATTTTCTATCAATATTTGCAGACAGGTGAATACAATCCGCGTCCATCGGTTGCTACTATTGCTAATGCGATGGATGTGGGCGATCCCAGCAATTTTGCCCGTGTATTGGCGCTTTATGAAAACAGTCACGAAGCTATTTGTTCAGAAATCTCGGGAACTACCTATACCGATGAACAAATTCGTGAAACGGTGAAGGAAGCCTACGAAGAAACCGGCTATTTGCTCGACCCGCATGGAGCATGCGGTTATCGGGCATTGGAAGAGGGCTTGCAGGAAGGTGAAATGGGGGTGTTCCTTGAAACTGCTCATCCGGCTAAGTTCTTGGATACGGTAGAAGGTATCATTGGTACCCAAGTGGAAATCCCAGCTAAGTTGCAGGCTTTCATGAAAGGAACCAAGCAAAGTATTCCAATGTCGAAAGATTTTGCAAGTTTTAAAGCGTATTTGATGAAGGAATGAAAGTAAATAATGAAATAATTATAACGTTGTGTCATTCTGAGCGGAGCGAAGAATCTGAAAAGCATTAATGGATGTATTTAGATCCTTCGCTTCGCTCAGGATGACATGTTGAAGTAGTTTATATAATGAGTGTAGCAGATTTTTTGGCTTCTAATCATGAAACGGCATTCTCTATTGAAGTTTTGCCACCGATGAGAGGGAAAAGCATAGAACAGATATTCAAAACCATTGAACGGTTGTTACCGTTTAATCCGGCTTATATCAACATAACCACCCATCGTACAGAAGTGGTGTATAAGGAAGTGTCGGAAGGAGTATTCCAACGCACCACCGAACGTATGCGTCCGGGTACAGTGGCCATTGCCGCTACACTGAAGGAACGTTATGGCATCCCTACCGTTCCACATGTGATTTGCAGTGGTTTCTCTCAATCGGAATTGGAGTATGAATTGATTGATTTGGCATATTTGGGTATTACTGACTTATTGGTGTTGCGTGGTGATAGAGCTAAAGGTGATAATCGTTTTATTCCGGTTAATGGTGGACATGAACATGCCATTGATCTTTGTCGACAAGTGGAGGATTTCAACAACGGATTGATGTTGGATGGTTCTACCCATGAACCTTTGTGTGGCTCCTTTACCTATGGGGTAGCCGGTTATCCGGAAAAGCATGAAGAAGCCATGAATATGGATATGGACATAGAGTGCCTGAAAGCCAAAATCAAGGCTGGTGCCAAGTATGTGGTTACTCAAATGTTCTTCGACAATCAGAAGTTTTTTGATTTTGTAAAGCGTTGTAGAGAGGCAGGCATAACCGTACCCATCATACCGGGAATCAAACCGCTTACATCGTTGACACAACAGGTATTGTTGCCCAAGACTTTTCATATTGACTTGCCGCTTGATTTAGCAACGGAACTTCGTAAATGTCAATCGAACGACGATGTAAAAGCATTGGGCGTGGAGTGGGGAATTGCCCAAGCCAAGGAATTAAAGGCAGCCAATGTGCCCTGCATTCATTTTTACTCCATGAATGCAGCTGCTGGTGTAGAGGCTATAGCTAAGGCGGTTTATTAATAATCATAATGGAAACAATCGAAGATATAATCAAAGAACGGATCCTAGTGCTTGATGGGGCTATGGGAACCATGATTCAGCAACATCATCTCATAGAAGCCGATTTTCGGGGGGAGGAATTCAAGAATCATCCGGTGAAGTTGGAAGGTAACAATGATTTGCTCGTGCTTACTTGTCCGGATATAATAGCTGATATTCATCGGCAATATTTGGAAGCAGGTGCCGATATCATCGAAACTTGTACATTCAATTCGCAAGCGGTTTCGCAAGCCGAATATCATACTACAGATGTGGTGTATCGACTGAATCTGGAAGGGGCGCGATTGGCACGAAAAGAAGCTGACCGTATGACCGCTCTAACGCCTGATAAACCTCGTTTCGTGGCAGGTTCTGTTGGACCTACTGGAAAGATGCTCTCCATGTCGCCCGATATGGAAAATCCTGCTTTTCGTACTATGGATTTCGATACGCTCCGTTTGGCATACATAGAACAGATGCAGGCACTATTGGAAGGAGGTGTAGATTGTCTACTGATTGAAACCATTTTCGATACGCTTAATGCCAAGGCTGCTTTAGCTGCTGCTGATGAAGCCTTCAAAATTACAGGTTGTAAAGTCCCCATCATGCTTTCTATTACTGTTGCTGATGCTGCAGGACGTATATTGGCCGGACAAACATTAGAGGCTTTCCTGACTTCTGTAAGTCATGCTGATATATTCTCAGTCGGTTTAAATTGTTCTTTCGGTGCCGAACAAATGTTACCTTTTCTCAAGGAATTAGCTGCGATTGCCCCTTATTATATAAGTGTCTATCCTAATGCCGGATTACCTAATGCTATGGGAGAATACGATGAAACTCCTGAAAAGATGGCAGAGCACGTAATACGTTTTATAGAAGAGGGTTTGGTAAATATTGTGGGTGGTTGTTGTGGTTCTACACCGGAACACATTCATGCCATAGCAGAAATAGCGAAAGAAGCGAAGAATATTCATTGTCCGAAAGTAGATAAAATTAGTTTACCTTGGTTGGCAGGATGGGATGGATTCCATGCCAACAGTTCGTTCATCAATGTGGGCGAGCGTTGCAATGTAGCGGGAAGCCGTAAATTCCTTCGCTTAATTAAGGAAAAGAATTACGATGAGGCGTTGGCTATTGCTCGTACACAAGTGCGTGATGGTGCCATGATTCTCGATATCAATATGGACGATGCCATGCTCGATACAGAGGAAGAAATGGTGCATTTCCTCAACCTCATGGCTTCTGATCCCGAAGTGGCTCGTTTACCGTGGATGGTAGATTCGTCTCGTTTTGAAGTAATAGAGACCGCTTTGAAATGTATTCAGGGGAAGGCCATTGTGAATTCTCTTTCGTTGAAAGAAGGTGAAGAAGTGTTTCTACAACGGGCTGCCCGTGTACGGGATTTGGGAGCCGCTTTGATTGTCATGGCTTTCGACGAAGAAGGGCAGGCTACCACTTATGAACGGAAAATTGAAGTGTGTGCCCGTGCCTATCGGTTGTTGACCGAGAAACTTAATTTTCCCTCTCAAGATATAATTTTTGATCCCAATATACTGACCATTGCTACAGGCATGAAGGAACACGATGCTTATGCACTCGACTTTATTCGTGCTACGGAATGGATTCACACCTATTTACCCCATGCCAAGGTAAGTGGTGGGGTAAGTAACCTTTCCTTCTCATTGCGTGGAAACAATTATTTGCGCGAAGCAATGCATGCTGTTTTCTTATATCATGCTATTCGGGCAGGAATGGATATGGCGATTGTCAATCCGTCGACGGCTGTGATGTATGGTGACATCCCTCAGGAATTACTTGATGTGTTGGAAGATGTTATCTTATGCCGTAAAGAAGATGCTACCGAACACCTTATCGCTTTGGCAGATGCTTATCGCAACAAACCCGAGGAAACAAGCATAGTAGAGACTGACCGCAAAAGTATCTCTATAGAAGACCGCTTGGCTACTGCACTACAAAGAGGGGAAGATAATTTCCTTCAAGAAGATATTGAAGAAGCATTGTTGATATATCCTACACCGGCATCCATTATTGAAGGACCACTGATGAAAGGTATGACTATGGTAGGCGAACTTTTTGGTGAAGGAAAGATGTTTCTTCCACAGGTCGTGAAGACAGCTCGCACCATGAAACGTGCGGTAGAAATATTACAACCACATATTGAAGCCGGTAAACAAGTGGGTACCATGACAAGTGGACGCTATTTGTTGGCCACAGTGAAAGGTGATGTGCATGATATTGGTAAGAATATTGCCGGGGTGGTGTTGGGATGTAATAATTTTGAAGTTATAGACTTGGGTGTAATGGTGCCTGCAGAAAAGATAGTGGAGGCAGCCCTTAAATATCAGGTGGATTATATCGGCTTGAGTGGATTGATAACCCCCTCACTCGATGAAATGTGTCATGTGGCTCGAGAACTCCGGGCTGCAGGTATATCAGTGCCACTTTTTATTGGTGGTGCTACAACTTCGGCCTTGCATACGGCGGTAAAGATTGCACCCTTGTATGACGGTCCTGTTTTCCATGTAAAGGATGCAGCACAAAATCCTATCATGGCGATGCAGTTGGCTGGTAGTGGACGAGAACATACCATTGCATGTCTTCGTTTTGAACAAGAACAACTTCGTCAGCAGATGCAACGCAAGGTGAATACAGCAGCTTCTATCAAAGAAGCAATGGAAAAGCGTCTTTGCATTGATTGGAGTAACGAAACGTTGATACAACCTTCTTATAAAGGTGTACGTACGATAGAGAAAATCCGCATTGGCGATGTGCGTCCATATATTAACTGGCGGTATTTTTACAATCTTTGGGGAGTACGTGTAGGAACACCTGAAGCGGAAGAAATCCAACGGGAGGCCGAAATTTTGCTTGACGAGATACAAAATAAGCATCATCTTTGTGCCCGGGTAGGCTTTTTCGATGCTTATGGAACAGATGACGGTATTATAGTGAACCATACGGTGGGTTGTCCTTGTTGCGGAGGTGTGCAGAAACAAACACGCATTGATACACCTCGTCAATCTCATCCCAATAGTGAAGGGCATTGCCTGTCGCTTTGTGATTATGTTGCTCCTCAAGGTATGAACGATACGATAGGCACTTTCGCTATCACCGTTTCTACTTCGTTTGTAGAGGCTTTGGAATTTTTGAAAACTTCTGGTGATACTTATGAATCTTTGTTGCTTCAGAGTGTGGGCGATCGTTTGGTGGAAGCTACCAGCGAATGGTTGCACGAACAAGTACGAAAATCGTTATGGGGATATGTTCCACAGGAACAACTTACTGTAAAGGATATGTATAAGGCTACTTATCAGGGCATCCGTCCGGCTGTAGGTTATCCCTCACTTCCCAATCAGAAAACGATATTTTCATTAGACGAACTCATCGGTTTGTCCTCTCTAAATATACGTTTGACGGAAAACGGGGCAATGTATCCGCAAGCCTCTGTTTGCGGTATTTACATAGCCAATCGTCATGCAGAATATTTTGTGGTGTAAAATAAGAAAGAGGTTGTGTAAAGCACAACCTCTTTCTTATTTCATGCTTTCCAACAATTGTTCCCCGTGTGTTTTTGTCTTAATTTCCTTTGGAAGGAAAACTCGTTCGATAATTCCTTCTTCGTTGATAAGGAAAGTGGTACGGAAAGTTCCCATATACTTGCGTCCGTACATGCTCTTTTCGCCCCATACCCCCATGGCTTCCACCAATTTTTTGTCCGTATCGGCAATGAGTGGAAAAGGCAATTCGTACTTGTCGATGAATTTTTGGTGAGAGGTTACACTGTCTACACTGACACCAATCACTTCATAACCTTGTTGACGAAGAATGCTATAATTATCACGTAGGCTGCATGCTTCGGCTGTACATCCCGAAGTATTGTCTTTTGGATAAAAATAAAGCACCAATTTTCTACCCTTGTATTGACTCAAACGGATTTCTTCTCCTTTTTCATTGATTCCTAATACTTCCGGGGCTTTGTCTCCTATATTCATGATGTTTCTGTTTTGAGGTTATAAGTAATGTGCAAATATAGCATCTTTTAGGGATTATGGCAAAAATATTTCTTTTTAGGGAAGTGAGATTTGTTTTATTGGTGGAAATATGTACCTTTGTTCAGATAAAAGATTGGTGTTTATGGCAAAACAAGATATTCGTTGGCAACAACGCTTTTCCAATTATCGGAAGGCATTGGCGAAGCTTACTCAGGCAGTTGACTTTTTGTCTGTGCAGGTAGAACGTGATAATTCGGTAGACGAACTTTTGCAGGAAGGGCTTATCCAACGCTTTGAATACACTCACGAACTGGCCTGGAAGGTAATGAAGGATTATGCCGAGTATCAAGGATATACCGATGTTCGTGGCTCTCGTGATGCTATTCGCAAGGCATTGGAAATGAATCTGATTGATGACAGACGTTGGATGGAAACGATTGAGGATCGAAACTTGACGGTACATAATTATGATAATGAGATTGTTTCCGAAATCTATGAGAACATTATGCATGTTTATTGTCCTTTATTTGTTTCATTTGGTCAAAAAATGCAATCTTTGATAGAACCAACTTTATTCGATTAGTTATATGTATGGAATGACCGAAGAAGAACTCAATCTTTTGTGCTCTCTATTTGCCCGTCAAAAGGAAATAGAGCAAGTTATTCTGTATGGTTCCCGTGCAAAAGGAACGCATAAACCTTTCTCGGATGTCGATATTACGTTGTTGGGCATAGGATTGTCCCGTTCTCATTTGAATCGTCTGATGGCTGATATTGATGAATCTTCTTTACCTTATTCCTTTGACATATCCATTTTGAGCAAGATTACCAATCCGGATTTAATTGAACAAATTGAAAAGACGGGAGTGGTGTTGTATCAGCGTGGTGGAACTTCGTTGGTGGCGGAACCTGGTGTATGTTGAATTTTTCGGTACATTTGAAGGTTTGTTAGTTCGTTTTTAAACTTTTTTCTCATTTCGTTTCCTTTTTCATAAGTTAGTCATTCATAGTGCGTATAGCTGAAATGAGAGGTGATTTGTTCATTTCATCTCGTTTCAGCCATAGTAAGCAGTGTCGGGTGAAAAAATAAAAGGGTGAGTTCGCGATTATAAACAGTCGTTTTTCATATAGAAAAACGACGATTTACGAACAAGAAAACGGCGTTTTGTAAAACCGGCTTTAAGTGAAATGAAAAAATAACCTGCATCAGTTGTGTCATTTTTCGGACGAAGTCCTC
>CAZFDP010000035.1:0-11869 GCA_964518185.1 uncultured Phocaeicola sp.
AAATAATAGAAAACTATTATGGCGAAGGGGGGATTACCCAAATGGACACCATGAACGGTGCAGGCAAAGGGCTGATTTCTGATGATACACAAATGACACTCTTCACAGCCTGCGGATTGCTGAATGCTAAGGGTAAGGGTATGGCACCCGTTCCGGCTATTTGCCAGGCATACCTTGAATGGTACTATACACAGAAAGGGGTACGGAGCACACGGTTGAAGGATTGCTGGATAGGTGACCTGCCGGAAATGAATGTACAACGGGCTCCCGGCATTACTTGCATCGATGCTTTGGATATGATTCTACAAGAGAAAGAAGCAGTAAATGACAGTAAGGGCTGTGGGGGTATAATGAGAGTGGCACCGATTGCCTTATATGGATTGGCGCAGGAACGGATTAAGAATATTTTGGCTTTGGATGAAATCGCCGGAGATACGGCTCAATTGACGCACAAACATCCGTTAGGTTATATCCCTGCATATATATTTTCTCATCTTATCTATCGGTTGGCAACAGATGAAAAACCTACACGAGACTCATTCATCATATACCTGAACGAAAGCATGAAGGCTGCAAGTGATAAATATGGCAACCAACATAAATACCTGGAAGAGCAACAAGCTTTACTGGATAAGGCTGTTAAGTTGGCCGGAGAGGATGTTCCTGACCATGAAGCAATACTTCAAATAGGAGAGGGTTGGGTAGCTGAAGAGACATTGGCCATTGCGGTTTATTGCACATATAAGTATTTGGATGATTTCGAAAAAGCGGTGGTGGCGGCTGTCAATCATGGCGGGGACAGTGATTCTACCGGTGCAGTGACAGGTAACCTGATGGGAGCAGCGGTCGGTTATGAAGCTATTCCTGAACATTTCACTGAAGACTTGGAGATGCATGATGTCATCCTGCACGTTGCAGATGATTTATGGCGTGGATACACCACACGATTTGTATCATAATCAGGTTGGGAAAGGAGGTGAATATGACACAAGTGACATTTGTATGCACGGGCAATGTATGTCGCTCGGCAGTAGCTGAAGCGATATTAAAAAAGATGGTTCAGGAAAGGCATATACCGGATGTAGTTGTCAACTCTGTCGGGACACAGAACCTGGGCGGTGCGCATAGAGACGGGACAATGGCTCGCATAGCAGCCGGATACGGTTACTTCATGGATGGCTTGAGCACGTTCCTCTCCGAAGAGACTCTCAAGAAGGCCGACTTGATACTTGTGATGTCACATACCCATCAACTTGAAATACAGAACTTGTTACCTTATGAACGATGGGGGTGCATCAGATTGTTTATGGAATATTGTTTTGACAAGGACGTGCCCGTAGAGGACCCAAGCTATATGCCGGAAAGTGTTTATTATAAAACATTTCAGATTATTGAACAAGGTTGTCGGGTTATAGCAGACAGACTTCGTAAAGGACTGGATGATACACCTTGGGTAGTATAACAATTATCCCCGTTGCCTGAAAACAGTGACGGGGTTTAATTGGGTTGGGGCGTTGTCAGAACAATAGGATAATATCATTTCACTTCTATCATTTCTCCCAAGAAATGTGGCTGCTTGTTGATTATCATATCTAAAATCATCTTACAACGTGCAAAAGCTTCGCGCAGCTGGACATATTTGCCTCTTTTCAAAGAGACATCTTTGGCGTTATAACCGATAGCGTCAATTCCTTGCCAACGGGCCAGACAGATAGCACGTTCATTATGAAAACGTTGTGAAATGACGGTAAACGTATGTAAGCCGAATACTTTTTTGGCACGGACCATAGAATCCAAAGTGCGGAATCCTGCATAGTCGCAATAAATATGATGAGCTGGTACACCTGCCTTGACAAGGTCGTCCTTCATCATATCCGGTTCATTGTAGCTTTTGTGACGGTTGTCACCGCTGACCAATATGCGTTTAATCTTGCCTGCATGATATAGACGTGCCGCGGCTTCAATACGAAAATAATAATATGGATTACTACGATGGGTGCGGCTGCTTACAGGACTGGTACCCAAGAGTACACCTACATGATTGGTAGGGATGTCCTTCATATTGTAGAACGTCCGATGGTCAGCCTTTGACTTGACATACAGATAACTGCCACCTACAAACAGGGCGGACACAATAGCCAAAAAGATTATTGCTAGTAATGCTACTTTTATTCGTTTCATATAATTTTCCTTTTATAGCACAAAAATAATGATTATACTTTTCCCCATAAAGGAAATTCTGGAATTTCAATATCCTTAAAAATGGGTTTCTTATCTTTGTTCCGTTAAGTTAAATGGCATAATTATGAATTGTTACAATGACTGATGGAGAAATGAATATGTACAGAAATGCTCTTGAAGAAAAATGAGAAATATAATAAGGGATATAGCCAGAAAGAAATCTATATGTTTTACTATGATTTTATAAGTTTGTCAAATCGGAATACACTATTTGCGAAGATATATTGATATTTGTATCATTATCTACTTGTAGATTTGTATATCTCGAAGAAAATCACTATCTTTGTTGTAGATAATTGAAGGAATTTTCTTTTAAGAGAACAGAGTATAACAAGGTGTCCCTGACCGGTTCAAATATTGCATGACGAATAAAAAGAATGGAAATTCCGGAATTGACGCCTATATATTCCCTTTTATCTTATTTTTGCATTAATCTTTAATTTTACTGATATGAAAAGCAATTTACAGAAAGGTGCGGTACTTGAACTGCCGTTGAAAGAAATCAGAACCGAGAATAAAAAATCGTATTATATCGTAACTCACGAGAACCGTGAGCATGCACTTATCATGTTCGATTTCCAAAAAGAAGACCCGATAAAGGATACACTGAGGTGTATCGTTAAGGAGGTTAAGGATGATATACCCGTATTCGTACAGGATTTTTCAGTACTGTACAGACGGTTCTATACCGAAGGGGCTGAATATCCCTTTGTTGTACGTCGGGATTTCACACAACTGGCCATGAGCTATTACGAGGTATATGACAACCACGGGTTTATGTTCAGACTGATGCTTTATGGAGACAAAAAACTGTACGAGGGCCAAAGGATACGGTGCAGGGTACGGTCGTTGAAAGGCAACAAACTGGTACTTGAGCTGGTGCAGGAAGAGAAGAAAACCGGGAGAGTGAAAACGAACTTCTTGGCAGAGGACATCATTCAATCATTGGCCTTACCGGCAAACATCCAGAGATGGCTGGGACTGTCCTGGTTGAAAAACAAGGAAATCCGGGCATCCAGAGATAGCTTCAAGGGTGGGGAATGCCGATGGATACTCCATATTATCAGAGAACTGGATGAAAATATGGAGGACTGGATTAAACCGGGGTTCCGATATAACTATGTATTACTGGATGCATATCTTAAAGCCTGTCTCTATCTCCTGGAAGAGTCGGATTTCCTGATGCGCTACCCGGAACAAGAACGTAAGAACGGACAGAAAATCCTGTCGAGAGCGGCACAGAACGCAGAAGCGTACATGCGGGCATTGCAACTCATCGAAGAAAAGAAACATATCGCTTACATCGACATGCAACTGGACAAGATGAAGAAATCAGGCTATCTCTTCCAACCGGACAAGAGATTGCGTGAACTCATGTGCATCTTCAATCTGGAACAACAGCTGATGCAACAGAAAATGCAGCTCATCTTTGACATCATCCTGGACGGTGACAAGGCGGACTGGAGAGGCGAACCTTTCCGCTCGGCATTCATCGAAATGCTGGACCTCTATATCATTGAAACAAGAAAGAGAATAGACCGCATGGCAGGCATAGAGGATGAAGAAGGCAGCCTGCTGTTGACTAAAATCATTCAGGCACTGGCCATACAACTGTTGCTGGCTACAGAAAAAGATGACCTGGACCGTAAACTCAACCAATCCATGCTCTACCGCTACCTGACTTATGTAGAAGGCGGACGCAAGGAGGTGCTGCTTGAGAAATCACTCCGTTGCCTTTCTGAAACGGGAATGAACGGATTGGGATTTGGCTGGAGCGAGGTCAAGGACCTGACACTGATGGCCATTAAGCTTTCCGGACAAAGCGGTGATAAAGAAGAACAGACCAGCATTACTCAGACCTTCCAAGGAAGAAAAGCACAGTTACAACTGAATGGCAACAGCTTGTTTATTCTTCCACTTGAACGGTTGGCTGGACTCGAAACGCAGATTCCGGAATGGATGACCGGATGGTGCAATACACAGGTATTGCTGGACGGTTATGGCATAAAGACTATATCTCCAGGTACAAAGAAACTGACTGAATACCAGAAATGGTGGAAGCAGATGGAACACCAGCTGATGAACAGTATACCGGCAGTACGCAAAGGACGGAACCGCAAGTTCCGCCCGTCAGTGAACGATAAGGTACTGGTGCGTATCAACGGATTTGACATTGATGACCCGGCTATGGAATACCTCTTGTGTACCGTAGAAGATGATGTCTACGAAGGGGGCGGACGCATACACATCAAGAACTTCGTCAGATACAATATTCAGATGGATATGAGCGCCTTTACCAACTATGAAGGCAAACAGTACTTGCTGATGGCACAGGTAATCAACATCGATAAGAATGGTGTCATGGAATTCTCCATGAAGGATACTATCTGGGACTATGTCCAGCAATGTTTGAACATTGGCACCATCACACGGTGTGTGGTAATGGAGAAGTATAAAGGGTATTACTTGTGTGTGAGTGAATACGGATATTCAATGCAGGTGAAGATTACACCGGACATGCCGGCATTGGCCTATGGCAGCTATATTGAAGCTGCGGTGGACGCCGTTTCATCCAACGGCATAGCTGAAGGCTCCTATATCCAACAGATTCTGGCGAATTTCCGGGTGTTGGATGCATTCGCAAACCTGATTGACGGTTTTGCTGAAGAGAAAGTATATGAAGTGGAAGAGGAGAAGGAGGACATCCAACAGGAAGTACGGATGGATGAGTCTTATGTAACGGAAGTGATGCATATCATGGACCGCAAGGCTTTGCTCGAACAGGATTATGTCAAGACATACAACTTGTTGAATGTGGCACGCATTATCGCATTGCTGGCAGAAAAAGTGGAGATGGCAGGGTATTATGACGAACGGATGAAACTCCTGCAAATGTTCGAATCATTCGCCCTCAACGGAACGGTAGACAACGCCAAGCTTGTAGAACAGAGCAAGGTCAATGGGGACCTCATACGCATATACCCTTTGCTTCAGACACGACTGATGGAACTGCAGGTCATCGGTTGCATGGGCATAGAAGACAAAGAAGAGTTTCTATGGAATGTACTTAAGGACACTACCAATACGCGTCTGCAACAGATAACACGTCTGGTGTTGTCATACAACATGCTGTCGGGATTCAGCTTGTTTGATGAGAAAGAGGCCATCCGTACCAAAATGAATGAGATTCTTAACATTGAGATGAAAACGGAACGCCCATGTTATTTCGGACGTGAGGACCAGCATACAGAATTCAAGTCATCATTGGTATATCCGGCAGGCAACCGGATGAAACCGGACCTTAACACGCAGACCCAGGTGATAATGAAAGTAATCTGTGGCTTCCTGAATACAGAGGGTGGCAAGCTGTATCTGGGTGTCAATGATGAAGGGGTAGCCTGTGGATTGGATGACGAAATGGACAATTTCAAGAACGGCAGCCTGGATGGGTTGGACCTGTATGTACGGGGCATGATTGTAAAGAAGCTGGGGGTGCAGGCCAACGGTTGCATCAAGACAATCTTCCCTGAAGCAGGGAAGAAGACGGTGTATGCACTCGAAATACAGCCTTCAGCTTATCCGATACATCTGGACGGTGTACACTATGTCAGACAGAGTACATCCACCTGGCCGATAATGGGTGAAGACCTTGAGCATTTCCTGGCAAACCGCGAAGCGGAGGTGCAGAAGATGGGTATGGCATTGTCTCCGGTTACAGAAAATATTGAGTCGGGAGTTGTGGCAATGGAAGAGCCTGAGAAAGCCCAGAAGGCTGAGGACAGATTCAGCTATCATGATGATTCACAGATTATGACAAGTAAGATTCGACGAAATGCTACACATTCATGGGAAGACGGATTCGGAGAAGATACACTCTGCTACTTCCATCTCCTTCCCAAGAATGAATATATGCTTACCGATGATGAATGTTGGGACGAGACACTCCTTTCTCTGGCGGTACAGCAGAATGAAGAGGACGGTTATATCGTACTGGTATATAAATCAGGACGTATCGTCAAGGTACCTGTCAGTGAGCTGATGGACAAGACAAGGTTCAACAAATACAAGCGAAGCACGGACGATGACTTGTTCTTCGCTTGCCCGGCCACAGCAGATGATGCGTTGTTGACCATCGTAAAGGACAACTACGACAATCTCTGCTACCGCCTTGAAGATATTGCCAACCTGAAGGAAGGCAACATGTCCGACAAGGGTGAACTGCTCAGCAACGTATATCTCAAGGAGGTGGTACAATGTGAGATTATACCGAAACAGTATATCCATGAATTCAAGAAGATTCATAACCTCAAATATACAAACCTGGGAAATATACTGACTCCTCAATGGGCACCGCGCGAGATGGCAACACTCGAGAAATTGGGCGTCATCAAGGTTGACTGATAAAACAGGAAGTCCTCTCACCAGAAGGGGACTTCTTTTCTAAAGCCGATGCATAAAAAACACATCCGGTGACAGAAAAACCATCAACAAACGCTATCTTTGTACCAACAATAATGAATGCTATGAAAAAGAGAATTCTTTCCCTTCTGTTAATGATACTGGCTTGCATATATGTACAAGCTCAGACCAAGTCGCAAGTGATATCCGATGCCATCTATACGATGGAGGACTTCACCTCTGACCTCAATTTCATCAATGATGAAAAAGGTAGCGGTATGGATGGCGTCAACAGCATGAGCCACGCATTCGCATCAGCGGAGTATTTCATGTACAACGGCAAGAAAATGGAGTCCTTTCAGAAATGGCTTGAAGAATATTGCTTTCAAGGACTGGCAGGACAATACGTTGAACACTCCATAGACATTCTTCAGAAGACTTTTGAAAAGGTCGATGAAGACGAGAAGAATGATAAAAGGTATCGGTTTGATGCACTCCTCACACGCAGGTCTGACGACTCTGTCAACGATGAGAAGACCGTGACCTTCATCGTGGAATGGAAAGGAAACAGCCAGTATGTTTCTATCCTTGAAATCAAAGGTGAACTGTTTGGACAGAATAGAGCGGAAAAGGTCAAGGTTATACAGGATGATAAGGACGGCAATATTATACAGCAGATGCATAGTGAGAAAAGCAGTTGGACAGATGGACTGCTATCCAGCCCATATTTCTATCTGGTGTTGTTTGTTATTGCCATGGCTGTGTTGGTGTATTTTGTACCGTCAAAAGGTTATGGTTGGATAATTTCCATTCTGGCAGGGGGTATGGTGTTTTTTTTCGCTTGGATAAACGACAGTACTCCATCAAAGCTGGATGATAATATAGCAGCTCAGTATGATGATTGTTATAAAGTTGATTCCTTGAAAGTGGCAGCAGTCTGCAAAGATAATAATTGGGGACTGATTGACTATAAAGGCGAAGTTCTTTTGCCACTTGAGTATCAAAATATTGGTGCATTCGTTGAGAACATGACATGGATACAGAAGGAAGATAAAATTGGTTATATAAATAATAAAGGTGAAGTAAAGATATCACCACAATATGTTAGCGGCAGACGGTTTTACAACGGGCAAACACTGGTGCGGTTTAAAGTCAAAGAGGGGGATATAACCTACTATCATGGGAGAATCATAGACCGTGACGGGAATACCGTTCGAGATTTGTCATATGTTAATGTGCAGGATTTCAATGGACGTTGTGCCATAGTATATAAGGAAAAGAAATATGGTGTCATCAACGACAAAGGATACAGAGAAATTATACCAGTTGTTTACGATAAAGTTGAAGAATATAAAGATGGCTACATCAGAGTCATGAAAGACAAGAAATGGGGTTTGTATGATGGTGAAGGCAATTTAGTTCTGCCGGTAAAATATAAAAGGATAAACATCGGGAAAGGGGATAAGATAATAGTCCAGAATATTAGTACACCTAAATGGTGCTTGATTGATTTACAGAATGACACAACTATACCATTTGATTATGATTACATCACTTTTAATTCGGGATGGAATGCCAAGGAAGAAAAGACTATTGAAGTACAGAGAGGCCGGAAATATGGATTATGTGATATACAAGGTAATATCATTCAAGAGCCTCTTTATGATTTTATATCTTTACCTATTGACGGATTGATTCGTGTCAGAAATAATTGGATGTTTGGCTTCCTGGATGAAAATGGAAAGAAAACCATTCCGCTGAAATATGAAGATGCTTCCAATTTTAGTGGAGGGTTGGCCATGGTGCGTTCAGGAAAGAAATGGGGAGGTATAGACAGACAAGGCAAAACTATAATACCTTTTGAATATGAAAAACTGACAGGTGGGGGTGAAGGTCTTATAGCTGCCAAAAAAAATGGCAAGTATGGATATATCAGCCAAATGAACGAAACAATTATCCCATTCCAGTTTACCGATGCCCAGCTTTTTGTGACCGAAGGCAAGCATAAAGGGACGGCAAAAGTTGGGTTGGAAACCGGATACGGGGTGATAAACACTAAAGGTGAAACGGTCATTCCGTGCATATATCAAGATATTATCTGGGATAGCGGATATTATAAGGCAAAGAAAAAAGGGAAATGGGGGATACTGAATATACAGGGTTCAGTTCTGGTTGATTTCATGTATAGTTATATAAACATAATCGGTTCAAATGCACATTTGACAAACGACAAACAGACGCAAATATTGAAATTGCAATGAAAATAATCGGTTTCATTGCGCCAACTCCCATGTAGTTGACTAAAAAATGCATTTGTCCCGGAAAAGTGGACAAACCCTCTCTATTTTTGTAGCGTCAATCATTGTGAACGTTATTAAAGAATAGAAGAATGAAACAAAGGATTATTTTAATGTTGATGGCCATATTCTGTCTGACTGCATGTCAGGACGAGGAAGTGCAAAAGGTGGCTTTTGACAGTGAACTGATATCGGTTAGCGCGGAAGCGCAGACTGTAAACGTAGAGGTGACGGCCAACTGTCCATGGTACATAAAGTCGCAGAGCGAAAGGGCACAGGCCACGTCTACATACGGCGAAGGGTCATCCACTATATCTATCATCGTATTCAAAAACTCAAATCACGAATATTGCGAACATATCTTCGAGTTGACAAGTGAGGACGGTACAGCTAAAGCAAGCCTGATTGTCAGACAAGAACCACGCATAAAGATGGAAATATCCACAAAGGGAAACATCCCTCCAGAAGGCGGATATTATAATATCTATATGAGTACCAATGACGAGGTGCAATGTACGGATTATCCGGACTGGGTGACTCATGTCACCAGCAGGGCAGTAGAAGACCGGACCTTCGCTCTTGAATGTACCGCCAACCGCACCGGCTCACCACGACAGGCAACCATTGTCTTCACAGGACGGAAAGAAGAATATGTCGTAAATGTCAAACAGGATTCTTATACACCTGCCAAAGTAACGGTCAATGTTCCTGAAATGCTCATGGATGGGCTGGTAAGATATAAATACCCCATGGATGTAGTACCTGTATATGCCGATTGGAACAAGTTGGATATCAGCGTTGATAAAGAGGGTAAAGCATGGACAGAAGGAGAATATATCTTTCTTGAATTCCCTGAATACGATACGTATACGCTTAAAATTTACTCCAACGAGAATCTGATACATAAACAACAGATACAGGTTTGCCCCATAGAAGCCGAACTATATATAGAAGAGGGTAGCAATGTTTGTCTGGGTGACTTCATTGAATTTACAGACGAAAATTGTTCTTTGGAATTCAGCAACATAGCACTGGTACAGCAGCAGAAGGATGGCAGCTACCGATTCATCAGAGAGGGCAATCTGAAAGTGACTGCGGTCAATAAATATTCGGGACAGCGCAAATCTGCCAATATCAAAATCAGCCGGGTTGTACTGAACCTTGAAACGGCACGCATTACGGCTACAGGTGACAAGAATAGAGTACAGTTGTTGTTCAGTGCAAGAGGATGCGACATGAAAGAATATAATTTCTATCTGGTGGACAGAAAATATCCTTCCGTCAAGATTGAGCAGGTAGAAGGCGCTGTTACTGAATCAGGTATGCAGACCGTATATTATACACCCGAACCGGAACTGGTGGAAGCGGTCGAGGAAGACCCGGTACAATACCTCCTCAATAAATACACATTGCATTTTATGACTTATATCAATAACGAGAAACATCATATCATAAAGAATTTCCGATAATGAATATTCTTGATATGAGAAAAAGAATATTTGCATCCGAACATCCCTGTTTTAGCCGAATGAGTTCGGCAGGTATGCATGTGCGGCTTGACTGAAAGGTCGGGCCGCTTTTAAATAATCCGACAATTTCATTACTTTTGCAAAAAAGAAAGATTATGGGATTCAATTTATTCGGATGGCAAATACGCAAGGCGAAGAAAAAAGATGAATTTACGGACGCAGACAAGTTGGCCTGTTTTATCTTGATGGCATTCACAGACAAGGTCAATAAGCTGTTCAAGAAACGTGGATTCCAGGTTTATATTACGGAAGAAGAAAGAAATATATATCGGCATACGGGAAAGATTCCGTATCATGTAGCGAATCAAGGACAACATTTCAGAAAATATTATCTTTCTCAACTACACCGGATGCTGGATGAAGAAAAAAAGGTTTTTCCGGTTCCTAATTATCACCTGATGCCGGCACTGGATGCTGATTGGTTGGCAGAAGTGGAACTGAAAACCATGGATTGGACTAGGACAATACAAGGCATACCTTATCATTGTTTGTTCGATTATCATCCACTTAGAGAAGGGTTTATGTCTGAGGATATTGCATATAACCGACAGATGGTGTGGAACTTCAAGAATACAAACGAAGTCATTTCACCTAGAAAACATGTGACGGCACTTTATGAAACGGTCATACCTTTGGCAGAAATAATAAATAACACATTCGGGGAGACGGCTAATAGACTGACTCTTTTCTGTATCCCGGCATCAACAGAAGATAGTCGATGGTTGAGATACAGAGAATTTTCACAGATGCTGTGCCAAAAGACCGGCATGTTCAATTCCTTTCATCACGTGACCGTAGACAATGAACGGAAACCCGTACATCTAGGTGGAGAAAAGACTGTCAATTATAGGCTGGATGAGAAGTATTTTTACGGTAAAGCGGTACTGGTCTTTGATGATATTCTGACCACAGGACATAGTTTGGAGCAATGCCGTCATGAACTTGAGAAGGTGGGTGCCAAGGTCATTGCAGCTTGTTTTTTAGGACATACTGTCAAAAAAGAAGTGAAAACTTAAAAATAATCATTCACATATTTGTTGCTTTCACTTTTATTGTATACATTTGCGGTAAATATAATGATATGCAGGTCAGGAAGAAAAAGAATGAAATTGTAGAACAGAACGAAAAGTTGGCGGATGAACAATATGAGAAGTTGATGAACGTTATCAAAGGTTACAGGTTTCGCAAGGACATATCTTTAGCGGACTTGGCAGTTAAAACGCAGACTTATCCTTCTTATATACAACGCGTTGAAAGCGGTAAAATTAATACCACAGTGAAGAAGCTGATTGTAATATTAGATGCTATGGGGCTGGAGTTGAAGATAACATATAAGAAGGGTATTGACATTGAAAATATTACAAGAGACTTGAAGAATTTTAACAAGTCTCATTAATGTCTACT
>CAZFDP010000036.1:0-11546 GCA_964518185.1 uncultured Phocaeicola sp.
TAAAACAAGAATTCCAATCGTTGGGTTGCTTCTTCAATGAACTCAAACAGGAATTTTTTACCCAAGACGAAAGATTCAAGGAAATATCCATGGGCATGTCCGACGATTATCCGCTGGCCATTGAAGCAGGAAGTACATTGATTAGAGTAGGCAGCCGTATTTTTGGAGAAAGACTTTATTTATAAGAAAATGTATCTACTTTTGCACAAATAATCATATTTTGTGCCATTTCTTTTTGTTGTATCATAATTAAAGCCTATATTTGCACATTAAATTAAGAAACGTGCAAATATAAAGATCGTATTATAATATGGACAACGAAAAAAGTTTCATTGCTCTCATTGAAAAAAGTATAAAAAAGAATTGGGATCTCGATGCCTTGACCGATTACAAAGGTGTAACTTACCAATACAAGGACGTAGCTCGCAAGATAGAAAAACTCCACATCATCTTCGAAGAAAGCGGTATCAAACCTGGTGACAAGATTGCTGTATGCGGACGTAACATGTCACATTGGGGTGTTACTTTCCTTGCAACCGTAACCTATGGTGCAATCATCGTCCCTATTCTTCACGAATTCAAGGCAGACCAAGTACATAACATCGTGAACCACTCTGAAGCCAAACTTCTCTTTGTAGGTGATGTAGTATGGGAAGGACTCGATGAAAATGCAATGCCCGACTTAGAAGGTATCATACTCGTAAACGATTTCAGTCTTCTGGTATCAAGAACTGATAAACTTACTTATGCCCGTGAACACCTCAACGAACTTTTCGGTAAGAAATTTCCGAAGAACTTCCGCAAGGAACACATAAACTATTATAAGGATAGTGCAGACGAAATACTCGTTCTTAACTACACATCGGGTACTACCAGTTTCTCGAAAGGTGTAATGCTCCCAAGTCGTAGCATGTGGTCGAACGTAGAATTCGGTAACCAAGTGCTGCAAAAGCATCTTAAAGCTGGCGACAGTATCGTGTCTATGCTCCCAATGGCCCACATGTACGGCCTCGCATTTGAATTCCTCTATGAATTCTGTAACGGATGTCATGTATACTTCCTTACCCGTATGCCAAGCCCAAAGATTATCCTTCAGGCATTTGCCGAAGTGAAGCCCAAAGTTGTCATAGCCGTACCGCTTATTATCGAAAAGATTATCAAGAAGAACGTGCTTCCGAAACTCGAAAAACCTACCATGAGATTCTTGATGCACGTACCTCTCGTGAGCGACAAGATAAAGGAAAAAGTACGCGAACAATTGATGAATGCATTTGGTGGTAATTTCTACGAAATCATTGTAGGCGGTGCAGCCTTCAATCAAGAAATCGAAGCATTCTTACGTAGCATCAATTTCCCATATACAGTAGGTTATGGAATGACAGAATGTGGTCCTATTATCTGTTACGAAGATTGGCAGAAGTTTAAGGCCGGTTCATGCGGTAAGGCAGCTCCACGCATGGAAGTAAAGATTCTAAGCGTTGACCCACATAATGTGCCAGGCGAAATTGTGACTCGTGGCGACAATGTAATGTCGGGATACTATAAGAATCAGGAAGCAACAAACGAAGCTATTGATAGTGAAGGTTGGTTGCATACAGGCGACTTGGGTATAATCGATGCTGAAGGTAACGTTACCATTAAAGGACGTAGCAAGAACATGCTCCTTGGTCCATCAGGTCAAAACATCTATCCGGAAGAAATCGAAGACAAGTTGAACAACATGCCTTACGTATCGGAAAGCATCATCATCCAGCAAGCCGATGGTAAACTTGCCGCCTTGATTTATCCTGATTTTGACGATGCATTTGCTCATGGCTTGGACAATGCAGCCATTGAAAAAGCAATGGAAGAAAACCGAGTGAACTTGAATACAGAATTACCGGCATACGAACAGATTGCACGCGTGAAGATATATCCTGAAGAATTCGAAAAGACACCGAAAAAGAGCATTAAGCGTTTCTTATATCAGGAAGTAAGATAAATCAGACATTTTTTCAAAAGTTTCAATAATAAGTGCCAACAAGATTGTTTCTAATTTTGTTGGCATTATTATTTATATAGAAACGGATGAAAATTAAATTTACTTGTCTACTCTTTTGCTTGTTGTATTGTCTATCTGCAACAGCACAATATTCATTGCCTAAAGACTCCATCTATGCCCCTACCCCCTCCAAACGTCCATGGAGAGCTGCCATTGAAACCTTTGGACTAAATGCCGGTGTATGGGCTTTCGACCGTTACATTTTAAACGAAGATTTTGCCAAAATCAGTATCCATACCATTAAGGAAAATATTAAGACCGGTTTTGTATGGGACAATGACCAATTCTCTACCAATCTTTTTGCTCATCCTTATCATGGAAGTCTATACTTCAATACCGCCCGAAGCAATGGACTGAACTTTTGGGAGTCTACACCTTATGCATTGGGTGGAAGTTTAATGTGGGAAATTGCCGCCGAAAGAGAACCACCAGCACTTAATGATTTGATTGCCACAACCATAGGTGGCATTGCACTTGGCGAGTTTACCCATCGTATGTCTTCTTTAATCCTTGATGATTCCAAACGCGGATTTCCTCGCTTTATGAGTGAATTTTTAGGAACTCTTATCTCACCGATGCGAGGACTGAACCGAATAATAACAGGTGATATGTGGAGGGTAAAACAAAAGCACTATAAATACCACGACTACGAAAAGATTCCTGTACATATTGAAATAAGTAGCGGTAATCGTTACTTGGCCAGCGACACCCGTTTATTCAAAGGTGAACACAATCCTTATTTGGAATTCCGTACGACTTACGGAGACCCTTCAAATAAGGAGAATAACCAACCATACGACTATTTGACAGCCTCTATCACTTTTGGATTGTCGCCTAACCAGCCTATCATCAGCAATGTAAATTTATTAGGCAAACTTTGGAGTACCCCAATACAAACATCATCCAAGGCCGACATCACCTTTGGAATATACCAACATTTCAATTATTATGATTCGGAAGAAGTGACTGATGGAAGCGGACTTATTCCCTATAAAATATCAGAAGCTGCAGGTGTGGGTCCCGGACTTATCTGCCGTTTTCCCAATTTGTTGCCTAAAATGAATGTAGAACAAGACTTGTTCCTTAGCGGGATTCTATTAGGTGGAGGACTGACCGACTATTATAACGTGATAGACCGGAATTATAACTTAGGGAGCGGGTATAGCGTAAAAAGCCGTACTATCCTTCAATTAGGCCGATTAGCCTATATAGATTTCAATGCCCAACTCTACCAGATTTTCACTTGGAAAGGATACGAAAAGAAAGACTTGGCATCGACAAATCCGCTTTACCTCAATGCACAAGGCGATAAAGGGAATACCGTCTTTCTGGTAATGAATCCTATATACGAACTAAGCCTGACCAAGCACTTCAAAGTCTCATTCGAATTGGCCTATTACTTCAGACATACCCACTATGCCTATCACGAAGATGTACATTCCAAGACTGTAGAGACAAGACTTGGTATAACGTATCAATTCTAATCATGGGATATTGAATTAAATAGATATGCTCACGAACGTGGCATATCCATTTTCTCAAACTTATAACCCAGACGCTTTAATTCAAGCGAAGCTCCTATGCGGAACATGACCTTACATGCACAGGCAAATACATGGAAAGCAGTGGGACTTTGCGGTTCAATATGTTCGTGTCGAATAGCCGAAACTGTACATTCTCCACAATGGCGAATCACTTTTTCCAAACGTTCAGCTTCATATCCTTCACGTAGCAGTCCCAACAGGTCGTATACAATATGTTCATCCATATCATCAAAGCCCTGTAAACCATAATATGAAGAATAAGGGGCATCAAGACATGATTTCCAATCTGTATCCCAACCATGTGCTACTGCCATACCCAAATAAGCAGCCCATGCAACCGATACCGTAGGATAATCGGCTATCTGAGGAACAGCATCGGCCATGTATTCGGGAGCCAACTTCTGCCAATGACTATCTATATCTTCAGAGCCCAACAAAGTGCCACTCAGTATTTTATAAGAAGTACACAATCGTAAAAGGTCCTCTTCCAACTTCGTTTCAAATCTATCCAAATAATACTTCATCATATACGTTATGTGATTTTAATGTTTCTGAGCATAAAGGTAATTATTTTCTGCCAATAATATAGTATATTCAATAAAAAAAACATTACCTTTGGGAAATACATTACAGAAAGGCCATGGGAAAGAAACTGTTACATACATTGGGATATGATACAGAAGGAAAAATAATCCACGTCAACAATACCGAAAAAGGAGGAACATACACCTGCCCCCAATGCGGAGACAGAATCATAGCACGTAACGGTGGAAAAATGCAACGTCCCCATTTTGCACACTTCAAGAAATCTGTTCAAAAATGCAATGGTGCTACGGTGCTTTATCGCTATATATTATCCCAAGCTTCAAAAATTCTACAAACATACATTGAACAAAAAAAAAGTTTCAACATTCATTGGTCATGCCCTTATTGTAGCAAATCATACAGCAAAGATTTGTTGCAGAAAGTAAATTCTTTAGCAATAGGGAAAAGCATCAACGGACATTGTACAGACATACTTTTATCTGATGAAGAAGGTACTCCATTAATAGCTATCGAAATATTGATAAACCGCAGGCTAACTAAAAAAGTCATTGAACAATATGAAACGAAGGGAATAATTTTGATTCAAATACATGCCACCGAAAACGATTGGGAGAATATCACAGCGTTACTACAACACCCCCATTCGGTTAGTTTCTGTAGTAACAAAGAATGCTATAATTTTCAGTTTAACGAAAATATATTTCGAAGAGAAATCTATCTTCAGAAATTCAAGTGTAAGAAATGTAGGAAAGTGGTTGACGGGTATATGGTGAGAAATACATCAGCTTTCGGTCTTATCGGACTCGATAATTTACGCGACAATGAAAAACAAGAAATTGTAAGTACTTATTTTAGAGGAAAACGAGCCACCGTTGCCGATATTTTAGTTTATGGCAAATGTCATTGCATTCCTCATAGCAAAGGATTAATATGTATGAGCAAATCAGATGATTTCAAAGAAACCCGCCAAAGTAAAATTGCCAATAAAAAATAAAAGTAATGAATCTTATCTTATTATTCAAGAAAATACAGCCTTATGTCAAACCTTATCGATGGTTAGTGGTTTTGACACTTATTCTTACCTTAGCAGGCTCATTTATTGCACAAATCAATGCAGTAGTACTCGATAAGACCGTTGATGCCATCAACGAATTAATTATAACCAATGACTTACTTTGGAAGAACGCAGCACAAATACTAACCGTTATCAGTATCGTTCTTTTAGGAAAGGAAATACTATCTGCAATTATTACTTATGCACAAAACTATTTTGGCGAAAAGATGCGCATTAATGTATCGAAAGACTTGTCGCAGGCAGTTATCGACCACATGCTCACTTACCGTATGGCTTTCTTTTCTCGCCAAGATAACGAAACAGGGAAACTCCAAACGCGCATAGACCAAGGAGTAAGCAGTCTTTCCTCGACTGTACAGAACTTTTTTATTGATTTGCTACCTCTTTTCATGAGTGCCATTCTTGCACTAATCCTCATGTTTGCCGCCAACTTCTATGTAGGTTTAACGGCATTATTCATTGTACCTATTTATATATGGATAACTATCCGTCAAGCACGCAAACTACAAGGATGGAGAAGAAACATGCGTCATTACCGTGAACAGAAAAGTCACGGAGTAATGAACATTATTGAAAGTATTAATGTCATCAAATCATTCAACCGCGAAACGATAGAAAGCAACAAACAATGGCAACTACAAACAGAGTTTACAGATAATCAGATGTTGGTACGTAAAACATCTTTTTATTTTGATGGTTGGAAAAGTTTTGTCCGCCAAGTAGGAACCGTTCTTATTATCATCCTTACCGCTTATTTAGTGCTTATCGAATACCCAGGTATGACCATCGGTAAGATTATGTACCACGTTATGCTATTTGCAAATGTTACCGCCCCCATCACACAACTGCAACGCATCTTTGACCAAATGAACGATGCATTGATTTATGCAGAAGGCTTCTTCGACATTTTGGAAGCCAACGATGAGCGCGAAGAATCAGGGAATTATCGACCGAATAAGATTAAAGGGAACTTCGAAATATGTGGAGTGGACTTTACTTATCCCAATGGAACCAAAGCACTCCATAACATCAATATGCAAGTAGAAAGTGGAAAGATTACCGCATTTGTAGGACTATCGGGTGCCGGTAAATCAACTATTCTAAATTTGCTGGTCAAATTCTATAATCCCGATTGTGGAAGTATAAAGCTTGATGGAGTAGACCTGAAGGAATATGATACCCATTTCTTACGCGACAATATCGGTATGGTATTACAGAAAAATCACATATTCGATGGAAGTATTGAAGAGAACATCCGCTACGGACGTCCAAATGCTACACGTGAAGAAGTAGAAGAAGCCGCCAAGAGAGCCTATATTTATGACCAAATCATAAAACTACCTAATGGTTTTCAATCCAAAGCACAACAACTATCAGGTGGACAGCAACAACGTATCGCCATTGCCCGAATGTTCCTAAAGAATCCACCCATTATTTTCTTGGATGAGCCTACAGCCAGTCTTGATGCCATAGCCACCGAACAGATTAAGGCCAGTATTGATGCCATCAAGAAAAATCGGACCGTCATTATTATATCACATAGCATATCTCAAATCATTGACAGCGATGTGATTTATGCCTTAAAGGAAGGCAGAGTGGAACAGAGCGGTGAACCCGATTCACTTTATCAACAAGGAGGGGTATACAAAGAAATAGTCGATGCTTCGGCACGCAGCCTAAACATCGACAAACTTGCACAGACCCTTGATCAAAATGGTGATGGCAACCTGTTCGACTAAATATTAGTCGGGTAACTTTACTTTTTCAGGCTCCTCTTCTTGAAACGCCTTGAAATCGGGAATCACATTCCCTTCCAAATCTTCGACAAAATCAACATTGCACCCTAATCTTCGTGCTTCTTCCGCATAGGCACGAAGAGCAGCAAGAGCACATTGATCCGTCCCCGTCAATACAAAAACGGGGATTTCGTTCATCACACATCGATTCAATAGTTTTCTTTGATCTTTCGTTGCTGCCATGATTTTAAATTTTGAGCAAAGATAATCATTTATTCTTTCCAATCATACAGGTTTATCTTTTTATGACGGCTGATAGGCTTGTCTGTAGCCGGAAAATATCTTGCTAATATTTGGTAAAGTGTGGGATCATACCGCTTCAGTTCTTCACGGGTATTTATCATATTATGTTTGCCATCACCATAATCCTTATCTACTTCAGCATTCACATTAAACCAACTTTGTACACCTTCTGCCCAATATTCCTCTATATTGGTTCCTGCATATACATTTTTATACTTACCTTCTGCCAAAGCTGCATCGAGTGCTTTACGGAGTTCATCATTAAAACCGGGTTCTATCGGAGAGATTCCCACATTATGAATAGTATGTGCAAATTCATGGATGGCAATATTCTCAGCATGATACTTATCTATCTGATAGGCTAAGATGTTTTCTTCGGCACAAGAACTGAGTGGCAAATGCATTGTCCCTCCTAACCCACGAGCACGTAAATCCCAATTCATTGCTGTATCGTTCGCCAGAAAGGCATGTTCGGGCACATCTGTCGTTCCTTCGTAACGAGCCATGATGGTAACTCTCGCTCCATTATCCACCAACGATTTCAGCACTTTCTTAGGAAGCATATCTGTCAAAGCCTTAAAAGTAACGTATGCCGCATGGAAACAACTATCGGGCACCCTCCACGAACTACATACAGGAATACCGTTTACATCCATATATTTTTTATAGAACGGATCAAGGTTCAACGATTTGGGAGGTGAACTGATAATAGGTTTATCACTTTCATTTTTCGTCTGTGCAAACATAGATATGTTCATTCCCAAAGCAACAGCAATAAACAATACTTTACATAAGTTTTTCATAACTGATATTATTTAAAGGTTATACATCGTCATATTTATTCATGTTTGCAAAAATACAACTTTTATTCAAATCTTTATTGTATATTTGCTGCTTAATTAAAATGAATTGTATGAATATATTAATGAACCTTCTTTGGATGCTGTTTGGTGGTATCCTGACAGCTATAGGCTACCTTATCGCCAGTTTAGGATTAATGATTACCATTATTGGAATACCATTTGGAGTACAGACTCTGAAACTTAGTCTGCTTGCTTTATGTCCTTTCGGCAAGGAAGTACACACCACTCCGCAAGCAGGCGGTTGTTTGAGCATTATTATGAATATCCTTTGGTTACTTTTCGGAGGTATCGAGACATGCATTGTACATTTATTATGCGGACTGTTCCTTTGCATTACCATCATAGGGATACCATTTGGCCGACAGCATTTCAAATTAGCTGCCATCGCATTGACTCCTTTCGGCAAACAAATTATCGAAAAGTAAAAGAAGGGAATCATGCCTGTTATCCAAATACAATCCCTGCATCATCCGGGGATAGAAATATTTTCCACACTTACCGAAGCTCAATTACGTAACCGACTGGAGCCTTCAAAAGGTATGTTCATAGCCGAAAGCCCTAAAGTAATTCAAGTGGCACTGAATGCAGGATATCAAGCAAAGGCTTTACTCTGTGAGAAAAAACATATTACTGGCGATGCAGCAAGCATCATAGAACAATGTGGGGACATTCCTATTTATACAGGTGAGCGTGAATTATTGGCTTCACTTACCGGATACACACTTACACGAGGTGTGTTATGCGCCATGCAAAGACCACAACTTCCAAGCATAGAAGAGGTATGTCGGGATGCGCAACGAATTGTAGTGATAGACGGAGTAGTGGACACCACCAATATAGGAGCTATTTTCCGTTCGGCTGCAGCTTTAGGAATTGATGCCGTATTACTCACTCCTACTTCATGCGATCCTTTAAACCGTCGTGCTGTACGTGTATCAATGGGATCTGTTTTTCTTGTTCCATGGACATGGTTGGAAGCCCCTATCCAATCATTAAACACAATGGGATTCCAAACTGCAGCAATGGCACTTTCAGACAATTCCATACCTTTGGATCATCCAACTTTGAAAGAAGAAAAAAGACTTGCACTTATTATGGGCACAGAAGGTGACGGACTTTCGACAAAAGTAATTGAAGAGGCAGATTATGTAGTACGAATCCCTATGTCGCATGCAGTAGATTCGTTAAATGTAGCGGCAGCATCGGCTGTTGCTTTCTGGGAATTAAGAAAGAAATAAGGGAAAACACACTTGTAATATAAAAGTGTCATTCTGAGCGTCAGCGAAGAATCTGTTTTCATTCACATGATGTATCCAGAATCTTCACTATGTTCAGAATGACACAAAAATTAATACTCGAAATTACAATTATGATTTTTTCGTTGTTTTCTTGGCTGTAGGTTTCTTTTCAGCAGTATCCTTCTTAGGAGCAGATGTTCTCTTTGCCGGAGCCTTCTTTTCTTCCTTTGGTTGCAACTTAGCCAACTTACCCTGCAATTTTTCCACTTCCTTGTTCAAGACTTCAATTTCTTCACCTTGGTTCTTGATGGTAGTAAGCAGTGAGTTCAATTCTTCATTGTCCATATCCACCGGATAAAGTGAATTTACACGGCTGATGAAGTCACCCAAGATGTTCATGTAGTTGGTGAATGCATCGAACGGACCATCATAAATGCCACGATTCAAGGCAATACCTGTTTCCTTGGTAGTCATGAAGCGGAAGTTGTTACTTGCCTGCATGTAGCTCCAGTCTTGCTTGATACGACGGTCGGTGCACAGACGTACACGTTCGGCTACACTATACAACTTGTCGAATGCTTCGCGTTGCATTACATTACCCAACCAGCAGCTGATGTCTCTTTCTTCGTCTACCCATGACATTGGATAAGGAACATCCACTTGGTCTACAGACTTCAACTTGCTGATCACTTCGCTTGGAGTAGAGAAAGTGATGCCTTTTTCCTTGGCGCAAGCCGGCAAAGCCTTCAAGAATTCAAGGATGTTGGATGACAATGGTTGTGACATACCCAATGAGCACAATTCCATGAAGATGTTGATTACTTGTTCTTCTTCCGGAAGATTGGCAATCCAACCGATGTACTTGTCGGCAAACAATGGATATTCCGGCCATTCAGAGTTAGAGAAGCGCAAGCTGATGTCATCAGACAACTTGAAGTCGCGGAGCAACAACTTGAGGTTTTGGTTGTATGCGCAATGATACAAGTAGTGTGGGCTCTTCCATCCCAATACATGCTTGGCACCTTCGGTAAGCATACCCTTGAATCCCATGTTGGCAACCATCGCGCCAATTTCATTGGAATAAATCAAGCTGGAGTTACGGAATACCTTAGGAGTCTTGCCAAACATTTGTTTGATCTTAACCTTCATGCGTTCTACATCTTCACGGAAACATTCTTCGTTAGCTAAAGCCGACAAGCCGTGAGAATAAGGTTCGCAAAGGAATTCACAACAACCGGTTTCATTCAATTCGTGCAACAGTTCGATAACACGTGGAGCATAAATTTCCAATTGTTCCAAACCTACACCCGAAAGTGAAAGAGCAACTTTAAAGGCACCGTTGTTACTCTTCGCCATATCAATCAAAGTAGTGAGCGAAGGGATATATGAACGTTCAGCTATTTCGGTAATGCTGCGTTCGTTTTCATAATCATCGTAATAATAGTGGTCACGACCGATGTCAAAGCAACGATAGCGTTTCAAATGGATGATTTGATGTATCTCGAAATATAAACAAATTGTTTTCATATCTTATTCTTATTTATTGTTTACCGGTTGTTTCTAATTAATTCATCATAAATAGCACGATGCTTCAAGCCTACCTTTTCCCAAGTAATGCCATCCACTTCCTTAATTCCTTCTTCCTGTAAATATTTGAAGAGGGATGGATTAGTACAAATAGAATAAATGGCATCGGCCATGGCATTGATATCCCAATAGTCCACTTTTATGACATTGGTCAAGATTTCACCACAACCCGATTGCTTGGAAATAATGGAAGGAGTACCACACTGCATGGCTTCGAGTGGTGCAATACCGAAAGGTTCTGAAACCGAAGGCATTACGAATACATCACTGTTCTTATAGGCTTCGTACACCTGCTTGCCACGCTGGAATCCGGGGAAGTGGAAGCGGTCGGCTATACCACGGGCAGCAGCCAAATGAATCATTTCTTCCAATTTATCACCCGATCCTGCCATCACAAAACGAATATTACGAGTACGCTTCAATACCAACGCTGCAGCTTCTACAAAATATTCAGGTCCTTTCTGCATGGTAATACGTCCCAAGAAAGTTACCACCTTTTCTTTCGGATGCTCTACACGCGGAATGTCCTGCAACTCTTGCGATAATGGATACACAGCGTTGTGCATGGCTACACACTTGCGTGGGTCTTGATGATATTGATTGATAACCGTTT
>CAZFDP010000037.1:0-7551 GCA_964518185.1 uncultured Phocaeicola sp.
GTATGGTCGTTCCGACAGGTGCATCTGATGATATAGATGTCAGTGTGACCGTAGATGGACATACATACACTTCCAGCGTTACAGCAATTTCTTTGTCAAAGGGTAGTGCGTATAACCTCACGCTCAAGCTGTCATCAACAGGACTTTCCGTTACATCGGTTGCACTTATCGACTGGGATGAAGTCAATTTGGGAGAAGAGGGGTTTGAACCGGTAATACCTTCCGTTGAAAGCAGCTCCGTCAAGCTCATCTATAATATCACAGAAAATGATGAAGATTTGTATCCTGAGTCTACCGGTTATGGTACCAAACTACTGACACAGCACGTGGAGGTGGATATGAGTTTGATAGAAAGTATGAAAATTGATGGGGTTGAGCATACGCCGGTTGATGCTTATGTATTTGATGCATTGGGTGAATATACCATAGAATTTACCTTTAAAGATAAAACAACGATACCTGAATCCATATTTTGTGGTGTGGAAACAGTGACAGCCGTTGAGATAGGTAAGGACATACAGACGATTGGTGAGGAAGCATTCAGCTTTTGCCAATTCAATAAAATAACAGTTGATGAAGATAATACCACATTTGATTCCAGAAATGATTGTAACGCTATTATGGAGACAGCAACCAATACATTGGTGTTGGGCTGTGTTAATACCATAATCCCAGAAGACTGCGAAGTCATAGGTGCGTATGCATTTGCCTTGATGGACGCAATGACAGAACTGACAATACCTAATTCTGTAAAAGTCATCGGAGAGAGGGCATTCAATAAAAATGGAAATCTGACTAAAATTGTATTAGGTGAGAATGTAGAGACAATTGAAAAATATGCTTTTTGTTGGTGCAATGATTTAGAAGAAATAGTATGGAATGAAAAACTGAAAACAATTGGAAACGGGGCATTTGGCCGCAATGGATTAATCACTGGAACAATAAAAATTCCCAATAGTGTTACAACTATCGGCAATGCGGCTTTCATAGAATGTTATGGTATAACAGGAGTGGAATTGGGGACTGAAATAAAAGAAATCGGGGATGAAGCATTTTTTGAGTGCGAAGAACTGAAATCAATCAAATCTCTGGCAATGACAGCACCGGCAATTGAATCTTCAACTTTTTATTTTATAGCTGAAAATGGGACATTGACTGTACCCGTAGGTGCAACAGGATATGATACATGGATGAGTACAGATGCTTATTATCTTGGATATTTAAACTGGACAAAACAAGAAGATACCAACTAAAATGGACATATTAGTATAATATATCCACTTTATACCTAAAAAGAGCCGGAGGAACAACGTTCCAAAGGCTCTTCCTGTTTTGTTACAGGCATATAGTTTCCCCACATGAACTTTCGTACAATATTTCCTTATTTCACGGACCTGTCCCGGAAATCAGGACACATATAATCTACTTTCGTACACAACAGGACAGAAACACCTGTTTCTTCCCTAATGTTGAAAATCTAATGCATAGAATATATGAAGAATTTATACTTACTGACAGAATATGATGTACGACCGGAACTGTTGACGGATGCTGAACGCAAAGTCTTTGATGATGAATACACCCGCATGAGTGCAGAGAACTATGACCTTCGCCAAAAAGCATTGGGTCCGGCTTATGTCCATCAAGACCAACTGCTGGACAAGTATGCGCGTAAAAGTGGTTTCGAGAGTTATAAGGATTTGACGGACAAACGGTGGCATAAAGGTACACGGACACCACAGACCATCGTGGGTATGCGCCAGTTCTATGCGTTACAGAACAGCAAGGAATATAAAGAAGCCAATGACCGTATATCTCAAATACTTAAGGAGTATGACTCTCGATTGGACAATATCCGACAAGACCATTACTATCGCATGTTCCAAGTGACACGCCCCCGCATGGATACAGTGGATATCAAGGAAAATCCCATTCTTAAACCGGATGAATGGCTGGTGCATTTCCGGAATGAAATGAAGGAAAGGGCAAAAAACGGGGCTGGCAAGCATAAGCACTATGAAGAATGGCTCCCCGGATTGATATGCCGAGAACATGAATATTGCATAGCAGCAACACACGAAGGGGTTCTCCCGCTGGCCAATGCATTGACGGATGCCGGATATATCTTGCATTCCTTTAATTCAGGTATGGTCGCCGACCATCCGTATTTCCGCTACCTGAAGGATGATGAATCGTTGGGTGCCAAGGCAGGTGAGCATAAATGCTGGGGGAAAGAAACACCTATAACAGCCTTGACACTGCTTGACCAGGGATATGATTTTGAAAAGATACAGGCCATAGCCCATGATGCAGGAATGCATGCGACAAGGGTTGATTATGGACAAGAAATGATTCAGCTCACTTTACCTGCAACAAGGGACGGCAGTTCACGACAGACCATTGAAGACGAGTTTAGAATGAAAGTCAAGGATTTGACGGATGAACAGTTCTTGAATAAGCTCATCTCACAATATCCACAACAGTATCAGGAGATATTGGCGGCCCATGGCGGTTGTGCCATCTATAATGATGACATGATTCGTAACAGGCTCAATTACCTCACAGCCATATTGGTCAAGCAAGTCCAAGAACTCATAGCGGTGAAGGAAACGGTAAACAAAGAGGATACCCTGCTTGAAAAAGTGGATAAAGAAAAGTTGTTCAATAAGTACATCAATCTGGTTGAACAGGTGTTCGGTAAAGAAAAGGCAGAAGAAGAAAAGATGTGGTTGATGGCAGGAGTGGATGAGCCTTTGACAATACAAATACAGTTGGAAGAAGAGCAGAAGCAACGGATTTTGATGGATACCCGTAACGGACAGGTGAAGGTCAAGATGAAGGATGTGGCAGAGGTACAGATGAAATTCCCTCACATCATAGATGTCACCGGTAGAATATCAGATATTACGGTTTTCCGAAGCATGAAAGCGGATGAACCACATAGATTACGGTGTAAGGTGGATGGCGTACAACAGACTTCCGTATCACTGACGGATGCACAAGAACGGTATTGGCAGAAGTCTGTACAGTATGACATGAAGAACCTGGCTAAGCAGAGACTGGCAGCAGAATGTTTCTCTAAACTGCTTTGCGGGAATCCCATAAAGCAACAACAGGACAGTGGCATGAAATTATAAAATCAGTATGACAAAGAATTATATCACTGTAAATATTCAGAACAACACTTTAATTTGGGTAGATAAAAAGAAAGGATTGGACTGGCTCTCCTCAGCGTCACCCAATGTTCAGCAGGAACTAACCACATCCACCCTTTCCGATGTGGCAAATATAATAAATAAATTCGAGAATTCCAAAACCCCGAAGGATTATATACGTGATATAGACATGAGCATCTTAGACAGGATTTCAGATGTATCTGTTTATCCGCTTCGGGGCAGAAGGTATGCCATACGGTGTAAAGTGGATGGTATACAGCAGTTGGCAGTAGAACTATCCGCAGATGACGCTGAAAAAGTGAATCCATACATGGACAAGAAGCTTCTTGTCACAAAATATTTCAAGGAGGAACTGGATTTGAACGAATTCCAGGAACAGGAACAGAAAAGTGGTATGAAAAGATAAGTAGAACCCTATAAATGACAGAAAGATGAAGAATGAACAACAGAATCCGGGAACTATGCTTCATACGGTTAAGCAGGTTGAATATGTGGGACATGAATTCCATATTTATGCCGGTAGCTTTAAAGAAGCGGATGAATGGTTTGCAAAAAATTTGCGGACAGGTAACGGTGATTTTAAGGATATGGAACATGAAATCCAGAGTGATAATGCTGTGTATCTAAACAAGGTAGTGGATATCAAATCAGAAAAGCCGTTAGTATATGTAGGTGAAAAAAGTCCGTTAGCTGATAAAGTGATGCAAGGCTATGACTTTGAATCCGGGTGCTATGTATTCTCAAAGATTGATACTTATACTTCACAGCTGGAAGTGGGGGCGGATACACCTGAAGAAGCCATTAAAAAGGTGATGGATGGAGAGGTAAAACTAAAGGAAGGTGCCGTTATATCCATAAACCGCGAAGTGTTTGCTTGTTGCGAGGACGAACGGGTCATCGTGGATGGTAGCGTTGTCAAATATCACGACGAAGATGAACTGACCAAAAGGCTGCAACAGGAATTTCCCGATGGACTGACCGTGACACTGGAAAATGAAAGTCTGAGGAACTTACTTGACTATAGGCAAGTGGATGAAGATGGCGAATGGATAGAGCTGAACGGAATGGTTAGCGACAAAGGGATGATGCCGGCAGCCTATGGAAATCTGGAGGCAAAGCTGAAACTTAAGCCGGAGAATTATGGATTGATATACGCATGTGAAAAAACTTATTGGTCAAACGAGCTCTCAGAAATAGGATGGGATGCGGAGGTAAACTCAACCAGTATGTTACTGGCGTTCGAGGACTCCATGAAAGACATCCGGGTACAGGCGGGGGTGAGTGAAGAAATCCTGAAACATTTGATGATAGAAGACAGACCGTATAAAGAAGTGATGGAGCTCGTGGATAGATATGGCATCAAGGATGAAGATGTACTCGTTCATTATTTCAATACAGAGTTCCTGAACAAACAGCCTGAATGGAAAATAAAATTGGCGGAACAGGAAACCAAAGAAGTGGTCAACAAATTCTTTGTCAATAAAGCGCAACCTGCTTTCACCGAACTGAAGAAAATGTTCAAGGAAACGCAGGAACAGGCAGCAAAAGAAAATGGATATGCCTCTGCGGCCGACTGGAATAAGGATATCGGTTGGTTCAAGAACCCCTCACCTCAAATGACAGAGCGAATGCAAAAGACATCTGAAAGATGGAGAGAACTTTACATCCCTTATGAAAAGAAATGTAACGAGGTGTTTGACCAATTGGAACGTCTTAAAGCGAATGAACAACGAGAATATATAAAACGATTCGACAGACGGGCATCACAAGCTGTTTCAAACGTAAAGATAATCCAACGGGGAGTAGGGGACCTGGCTATCCGTTGCATGATAGACGGACAGCAGCAGATGGGCAGGACACTGAATAAAGAACATGTCAGAACCATTATGGATGCACCAAGCAGGAATATGAAAGAAATGGCAGTTCAATATTTTAAGGACGAGATAGCGGCTTCCATGCAGCAGTCACGCCAGCAAGGACTGAAAAGATAACTTAATATCATTGGAATGAAGAATCAGGTGACCATAGACCCACATACACTCAGACGGGAGAAAGAGACTTGGACACTCCAGTTCAGGCATTATATGTTTACACCGGCAGACGGGGTGTCACCACATCCGGATATAAGGATTCCTCAAAGAGTGGGGATTCTGATGGAGGCGGTTAAAGAGGGTGAAACTCCGGCAGACAGAGAAAACATAGTTATCGGGACAGCTTCATTTGTTCCGGGTCTTAAACCGGATATCATCAGGCTTACTACACATCCCGACACGGAGAATTTTGTAGATGCACTGCTTGAAAACGGGTTGGCCAAAAGGTTGGGAGAGACCATCGAACGGCATCTGGACTATCCCGGGGCAGACGAAATCGAAGAGTTCCGGTTCCGGCAGTTGGACATCACCGAATACTATAATCAGTATATAAAAGATAGCCTGAAGAGGACAGAAGAAAGGCCCATTTCCCATATTTCCCTTTGCCAAGGTGAAATTTGCAACGGAGTGGACCCGCAGGATTATATCAAATGCCGCATCGGTGGTATCGAACAGAAAAGGGTCTGGGTGGGATTGGATGGACGGAAATTCATACAGGTGGCCGCATGTTATCCGGACAGCAGAGCGCAACTGTATGAGCTGGTTCTTCAATCGCACGCAAAGCAGCTCCGCCTTTACAATGAAGCCAAAGTACGGGTGACAGATGCACGGACAATCTTTAACCAAGGTACACATTATGTCCGCTGTAAGATTGACGGGATGCAGCAGATGGCAAAGGAGGTCGGCAGATTGGATATATGTGACTATCAGATTAGTAAAGACATACATGCCCTCGTTTCCAAATACTTCGCAGGTGAACTGGAGACGGGGTTGAAGAACAGCATGAGCCGTTCAAGATAAGGACAGTTGTATAACTAAAAAAAAGAAGGAATATGGAACAAATTGTTTATCAGCATAGCAGTGTCCATAAGGACCAGTTACGCGCCATGTTGAAAGATTGTGGTTTTGAACTTACACCGGAGACTTTCCGTGACCTCCATAAGGATGAGTATGGAGAATACAGCAACATCTTCATCAAAGTAAATGACAACAAGGCCGTTTGTCTTTCGCCTGAAGAAGGGGATAAATACTTTATGACAGCGGGAGTCAGACATCTGCATGAGATATTGGGCCCCAAAGTGATTCATAATGCACAGATAACTCCTGTACATCCGGTGACAAGTACACCGGCTCCCAACGGGGGTGCATACCTGACAGCGCATATTTATAAAGAACCCATGACACCCATGCCTATCGGAAAGACACTGTATACCAATTTTCAAAGAGGGGATATGACAGCAGTGGCAATTGCTTCAGGCATCTTCCGGGATGCACTTGAACATCATTATCACAGTATCACCACAGAAGTTGACTGTGGCAGCAGATGGGCAGACGGTCATAATACAATCTATACCGGCGAAAGCATGGGGGATGGCCGTATATATAAGGATATGAATGCGTTTGACGAAAAAGAGGGTATCTGCTATATCTCTGAAGAAAAGATGGAAAATTACGAGATGGATATGTGTGAGAGTGGTGTCAAACCTATAAGTGAATACGGGGTCACATATGACGAACTGTTAACATACGCACGAGGGCTGGCCTTACGCAATCCAGAACAGGTGGCACGGCATTGCTTGTACAACGCGACATGGCAGTCTGTTTATACGGAGCTTGAAGAGTTTCACAATTGCTGCGAACCGGAAGACATACTCGAACTGGATGAAGAGATTCTGGACAGATATAACTTGTTCATTGAGCAGCGTGGACAAGCTCCCAACTATGCCGAAGTATTTATAGAATATAAAGAGGATGGCAAAGGGCTGCGTGCCATGATTGCACTCAATGAAAAGGCAGGTGAATATGCGGATGATGAAGTGCTCTTTACATGCAGCAATTTTGAAGAGTTCAAGAGATTGGCAAAAGAAGAGAATGGGGAGGATTTCAAGGTCTGTGAGTTGTATGATTATCATGCAGGTACATTGGACATGGAACAGGAACTGAATGCATCGAAGAAAGATTCCCTAACAGAGGGCATCGATTCAAGGGATAATGGGGCGACCGTCTTTGAAACGGAAGAAAAGGTAGAGGAAGTTAAATTACCATGCATCACCGATGTAAAGGTGTTCCGGAATGGGACAAATACTTTTTCAACCGAATACAAGATGCGGTGCAAGATAGACGGGATTCAGCAGATGGGTAAGCTGCTCACTACCGCACAAGTGGAAGACTTGGCCAATGGGGCGGACCGCATAAAAATGGCGACAGAGGTTTTCGCCAAAGAAATCAATCAGCTGAGCATTGACCGGTTGCAGGTATATAAAACAGGATTAGGCCGATAAGGC
>CAZFDP010000037.1:7651-11429 GCA_964518185.1 uncultured Phocaeicola sp.
TTAATATTGCAATTCTGCATTATTATATTTATATTTGCAGTGAATTACAAGATTTATGGTTATGTGGGATGAAATGACGAATGCGGCTATTCTTCAAACATTGGGGGAAAGGCTGAAAGAATATCGTTTACGGAGGAATTTACAACAGTCTGAACTGGCCAGATATGCCGGTGTCAACATCAGTACGGTTTCCCGTATAGAAAAAGGACAGAACATAATGATTGACAGCTACCTGAGAATAATGAGGGTGCTGGAAATGTTGGACAACCTGGATGAATTCATTCCGGAACCGCCAAGAAGTCCATTGCTGATGAAAAAGCTTATGGGCAAGAAGAAACAAAGAATAAAGAAATCAAAGGAAGACGATTATGAATGAACTCTTGGTTGACGTCAAACTGTATGACAGGAATGTAGGACTGTTATCTTGGAACGAAAAGAAGGGATTGGCTGAGTTCCAGTACTATCCCGACTTCTTCAGAACCGGACTGAATGTTTCCCCTATTGTCATGCCTTTGAAAAAGGAACTTATGGACTACGTCTATACTTTCCCTTCCAATAGGAATAACTGTTTCAAGGGATTGCCCGGTATGATAGCGGATTCACTTCCGGACAAGTACGGAAATGAAATCATTGACGCATGGTTCGCCGCCCGTGGGGTAGCGGACAAGAACATTACACCATTGGACCGTCTATGCTATATCGGTTGCAGGGCAATGGGTGCATTGGAATTCTATCCGAGCAGGGATATCAAGGAACTGAATGAATCGACGGTTCTAAGAATGGAAAGTCTCGTGGATTTGGCGGACAAGGTGTTCCGTGACAGGGAGGCGTTCAAGGAAAACATAAGACAGGAGGACAAAGCCATATTGGATATTCTGAAGGTAGGAACCTCCGCCGGTGGGGCGAAACCGAAGGCACTTATAGCCTTGAATGAAAGGACAAACGAAGTCCGTTCAGGTCAGGTCAAGGCTCCGGAAGGCTTTACATATTGGCTGTTGAAATTTGACGGCACTACATTCGAAGAGAACGGAGAAAAGATTAATCATCCCAAAGGGATAGGTAACATTGAATATGCCTATCATAAAATGGCACTTGACTGTAACATACGGATGACTGAATGCAGATTACTCCAGGAACGGAATTCATATCATTTCATGACCAGAAGGTTTGACCGCACGGACAGCGGGGAAAAGATACATTCACAGACTTTGGCAGCTATAGCCCATTACAACAGGGATTCGCTCCATTCTTACGAAGAAGCATTCCGTGTAATGCGGAAACTTGGTCTGAACTATGATGAAATGGAGCAGTTCTATCGCAGAATGGTTTTCAACGTCGTATCAAGGAACCATGACGACCATACCAAGAACCATAGCTTCCTGATGGACAGGAAAGGAAGATGGTCACTGGCTCCCGCCTATGATTTATGCTATGCCTACTCTCCTAAAGGAGAATGGACAAGCGTACATCAAATGTCAATAAACGGGAAACGAGACAACTTCACATGGTCAGACCTGGTTGAAACAGGTTCAAGAATGGATATAAAGAATGCGGATTCAATCATCGGGGAGATTGTGGATGTTGTCAGCCGATGGAAAGAATATGCAAAGGATTGTGGCGTTTATGAAAACCATGCCGCTTTGATAGGGAAGAACCATAGACTTCTGCTCTCTCCTGAAAAGAATATTCTGAAAAAAGAAAACAACGAAAGGATGAATCCGGACAATGACATGGAAGACAGGAAAAGAATTTCCGATATAACCTTCTTCAAATCTGCCATGGACACCAAGATACGGTGCAAAATCGATGGGAACTGGCAAATGGAAGAGAACCTTTCCCAAAAGGACAAAAAAAGATATGAAGAAGTGAAGTTGTCCGGGAACAAACCCGAAATGGAAAAACTGAAGTGGGAAATGGCAGAGAAGTATTTCAAGGAACAACTTGAAGAAATAAAGAAACGGACCTGGAAAAGATAATTGTTGAAAAAAATCAGATTGTCATGAAAAGAATGAAAATAGAAATACCGGAAGGAAAGGATAATCCTATGAATATATTTAATGATGAGCAACTGAATAAAGCGGATTTTATTCTTGACAACCCCTACGCCAAATTGTCCGGACTACTGTCTTCTGAAATAAAGGATTTGGCCGTGGCTTGGTGCTATTATTCAGGGAAGATAGAAGGCAATACCTATACCTATGTTGAAACAGAAGCATTATTGAAGGACGGCATAACATCGGAGAAAAAGTACGAAGATGCACGGATGCTGAAGAATCTGTATAATATCTTTGTCGGAGAGCTGGAAATATACATCGAGGCAAAAACAAGGAAGTAATAGATGAAAGAACCTTGTTCAGAATTCACGCGAACATTTCAAGCGGACTGGTGTCCAATGAAGATTCCGGAAATTACAGGCAGAGGGCGGTAGCCATCCGTGGTACTGAATATATGACACCAAAGGATAATTTTAGCATCAGACAGGAAATGAACCGTATTTTGTTTGAGCAGGAAACAATAAAGAATCCGTTGGAAAGAGCTGTATATCTCCATTGTAACATCGCCAAGACACAACCTTTCATCGACGGCAACAAGAGGACATCAAGACTGGTTGAGAGTATATGTATGATGAATGCGGATGTCATTCCCGTCTATTCCGCCAAGGAATCGGATATAATAGCATACCGTAAAGCCCTCGTTGAATTCTATGAAACCGGTGATTATAACAGATATGCAGATTATTTCTTGAACAGACAAATTGAAAGAATCAATGAAATAGCCCCTGCCAGATTCCAATATTCAAATAATGGCGGCATGAAACTGTAGGTTTTTGTATAAAATATATTTAATATTATAGCGCTACTTTGCTTTTATTTAAAATATATTTTATATTTGTACCATGATTAGAGATTTGACATTTCAAGAGATGAACAATGCTGCCATGGTACGTGAATTGGGAGCAAGATTCAAGCAGTATCGTATCAGTTACAGATTGACCCAACAACAGGTCGCTGATATGACAGGTATGAGTGCCGTTACATTATCCAATTTTGAGAACGGCAAATTGAGCAATCTGACACTGGCACATTTTTTGGGACTGATGCGGGTACTGGACAGATTGAAGTGGGTGGATGACTTGTTACCTGAAATTCCTATATCCGCTTATGAAATGGACAAAATTTTAAAGAAGCGGAAAAAGAGGGTGAGAAATGAAGAATAAGCCATTCATATAAATAATAAGGAGAACGAATTGTCCTCCTTATTATTTATTTACCGGCAGTAGCCGGTATAAACTGTACCGCATGATAATCCACACCGTAAACGGGTGGTTTCTCCGTTTTGTCCAAATAGACATCATCAATGACTATCTCACCTTTCATGTAACGCTCATAAAGGTCCGCACGATAACTTCTGACCACGTTCATATCAGCGGTAAACTTGCTCAGTTCAGTCTTCTGGGTGACCGAGCATCCTGTCATGGCCATACATGACAGAATCATAAAAACCATTTTAAACCTCATGTAATTAAGTATTTTCACCATTTCCTTTGCAAATGTAACGGATGACCGTTTCATTTTCCGGGACAGCACCACAGATTTTGATTATTCTGACGTGAAACAATATCTTGTCCCGGAAAAATGGACACAATCCCACTAATTTTGAGCCGATAAATCATTTATTAACTCAAAACTTTAATGCAATGAAAATTAGTTGTAAATATTTTTCGGGGGGGGTAATTTTGCAACCCGACCTCAAATCTGCAAAGGGATGCTGTCCCTTC
>CAZFDP010000038.1:0-11307 GCA_964518185.1 uncultured Phocaeicola sp.
CATAAAGAAATATGATATAGCAGATTACATTCATTTCCATGGCTCTATGTATGGTAAGGAATTAGATGATATGTTCAACCATTGTGATTTTGCCATAGGAAGTTTAGGACGACATCGTAGTGGCATTGACAAAATCAAAACATTGAAAAATCGAGAATATGCAGCCCGTGGCATCCCTTTTATTTATAGCGAAACGGATGAAGATTTCGACCACATGCCCTATGTAATGAAGGTAACTGCCGATGAATCTCCCATAGATATGGTGAAATTGCTGGAGTTTTACTTCAATCACTCATTGAAACCAAATGAAATAAGAAGCAGTATACAACATCTTTCCTGGAAAGAACAGATGCAAAAAATTATCAAACAAATAGAATCTATATGAGAAAAAAAATAGCATATATATTAGGCAATAATTATATACCAACAGGTATGGCTAAAATAATAACTCAAAAGATTAATTATTTAGCTAAACACACAGATTATGAATTGCATCTTATCACTACAGAGTATGTGGATAAGCCTATGTATTATTCCTTACATAAGGATGTGCAAATTCATAATTTAGCCATTAATTTTGATGAAATTGACACAATGCCTATTCTTCAAAAAACATACAATTACATTATAAAACAACAAAAATACAAACATTTATTACCTTCTCTATTGAAAGGTATAAAAGCAGATATTGTAATATCAAGTATGCGTAGGGAGATAAATTTTTTGAATGAGATCTCGGATGGAAGTAAAAAAATAGGTGAAATTCATTTTAATAAAAGTAATTATAGGGAATTTAATAAACCTTATTTCCCTTTATGGCTAAATCGCTGGATAACTATTCAATGGAGAAAAAAGTTAATCAAAGAAATTAAACGTTTAGAAGCTTTTGTGGTATTAACTCATGAAGATAGAAAAGAATGGACAGAACTGAATAATGTTCATGTTATTCATAATTGCATAGATACATTTCCAAACCAACTTTCTAATTGTACAGAAAAAAAAGTTGTAGCTGTTGGAAGATATACGTCGCAAAAAGGCTTTGACAACCTTATTGAATCGTGGAAGATTGTTAATAGTATTCATCCTGATTGGCAACTACATATATATGGTAGTGGTAATAATGAAATTTATCAATTGTTAGCCAATGAAAAAGGACTCAAAGAAGTAATAATATGTCACTCTGCCACTTCTAATATTCATCAAAAACTTCAAGAAAGTTCGATATATGTCCTTAGTTCACGTTTTGAAGGTTTACCCATGGTGTTATTAGAGGCAATTAGTTGTGGTTTACCAATAGTATCATTCGCTTGTCCATGTGGACCTAAAGATATCATAACCGATGGAGTAAACGGCTACTTGGTAGAGCCCGAAAATATAAAAGCATTAGCCGAACGTATCTGTCACTTGATAGAGGATGAAGAATTACGTAAAAACATGGGGAAAGCAGCTCGAAAACGTGCAGAAGACTTCAGAGAAGAGAAAATTATGCAGCAATGGATAGATTTATTCGAAAATATTTCATAATTTTGAGCTATAATTTGAGTGTGGAAAATCGATGAAATGGTATCAGCCTTATTTGTCTGTTTATGAAAAGCCTTATAGCCAAGCACCAAAGGTTATAGTAGAAGGTGTAAAAGAACGAATCGACAAACTGCAAAACTGCAGTCCGTTGGTTACTGTTTCTGTGATAGGCTACAACGAAGAAAAACATTTATTGGCTTGTTTGTGGTCACTAAGTAATCAGGTCTGTAAATATCCTATGGAAATCATTGGAGTAGATAATGATTCAAATGACTGTACTGCTCAAATTTTTCAAGATACGAATGTTCCATATTATACCGAGAAAAAACATAGCTGTGGATGGGCAAGAAGTTGTGGACTGGAACATGCCAAGGGGAAATATCATATCAATATTGATTCGGATACCATCTACCCTCCCCATTATGTAGAAACAATGGTAGATGTGTTAGAAAAGAAAGATGTAGTGGGTGTAAGCAGTTTATGGAGTTATATCCCTGACAAAACACATCCCTGGTGGCAGCTGAAAATCTATGAATTTACCCGTGATTGCTATTTGTTCCTGCAAAGTTTCAAGAGACCGGAATTAAGTGTACGTGGGTTGGTTTTTGCTTACGACACGAAATTGGGAAAGCAGATAGGAATCCGTACAGATATTATTCGAGGAGAGGATGGCTCCTTAGCCTTGGAACTGAAAAAACATGGGAAAATAGTATTTGTAAGAAAAAAGAAGGCTCGTGCCGTAACAGGTTATGGTACAGTCTCGGCCGATGGTAGTCTATTTCAAAGTTTCAAGAATCGAATGATAAAAGGATTAAAAAACATATCTTCACTTTTTACATCCAAGGCAGAATACAAGGATGAGGAAAGTAATCTGATAAAGCCGTAGTCATGAAAATAGCTATAGAAGCGCAACGAATATATAGAAAGGAAAAACATGGAATGGACTATGTAGCTCTCGAAATGATTCGAGAACTGCAAAAGTTGGATCATGATAATGAATATTATATATTGGTAAGTCCGGGAGAAGATAAATGTCTGACTGATACGGACAATATGCATATTATAGAAGTGAAGTGGCCCAGTTATCCCTTGTGGGAACAATTAGGATTACCATTGGCTCTAAAAAAAATAAAGCCTGATTTATTGCATTGTACCAGTAATACGGCTCCCATATACTGTAAAGTCCCTTTGGTACTGACGTTACATGACATTATTTTTTTGGAAAAGAAGCATGGAAAGATAGAATCGATGTATCAACAATGGGGAAGAATTTACCGACGAATAGTGGTGCCAAAAATCCTAAAGAAATGTCGTAAGATTATTACCGTATCGAAGTTTGAATGTGAACATATCAAGTGCATCTTGAAATTGGAACCGGACAAAATTCAAGCTGTTTACAATGGATATTCCAAACATTTCAAGCAAATAGCCGACACTCGGAGTATAACCCGGAAATACATAAAGGATGAACAATATCTGTTCTTTTTAGGAAACACTGACCCTAAAAAAAATACAGTGGGAGTACTTATGGCCTATAGCCTTTATGCCAAAAAGTCGAAGAATCCACTCCCAATGCTTATTGCTGATTTGAAGGAGAATGTAGTGAACCGTTATTTGGAAGATAATCATATAGAGCATATTAAACCATTGTTAAGATATCCGGGATACATTCCAAATACCGAATTGCCTGCCATTTATGGAGGTGCAACAGCTTTCCTATATACTTCTTATCGGGAGAGTTTTGGTATTCCTATTCTGGAAGGAATGGCATGCGGTACGCCTGTCATTACATCGAATACATCGGCAATGCCCGAAATAGCCGGAGAAAAAGGGATACTGGTAGACCCTTATCGTCCTGAAGAGATTGCCAAACAAATTTTAAGAATAGTAGATGATGCCGAATATAGAAACAATTGTATAGCATACGGATTGGAGAGAGTGAAACTTTTTTCTTGGGAAAATACAGCCAAGAATGTATTGGAAATTTACAAAACCCTCTTGCAATGAATACATTGGAAATCATATTTTTTATATTATTGCTAATAGTTTTCTATACGTACATAGGCTACGGGATGGTGCTATGGCTGATGGTTAGGATAAAGAAGTGTTTCTGTAAGAAAAAGAAGAGACATGAATTGAAGGAACTGCCTGAAGTGACATTGTTTATTTCTGCATACAACGAAGAATTGGTGGTAAAACAAAAGATGCAGAATTGTTATGAACTGAATTATCCCAAGGAAAAGCTGAAAATTTTGTGGGTTACCGATGGTAGTGATGACCATACCAACGAACTGTTGGCTCAGTATCCCGATGTGAAAGTATATTACCACAAGGCCAGAAGAGGGAAAACGGCAGCCATTAACCATGGCATCCGTCATGTAAAAACACCAATTGTTGTGTTTACCGATGCAAATACGTTACTTAACCCTGATGCAGTAATGGAAATGGTGAAACGTTTTGCCAATCCAAAGGTTGGATGTGTAGCGGGTGAAAAGCGGGTGAAAGCAACCAAAAAGGATGGTGCTGCCGGTGGTGGTGAAGGATTATACTGGAAATATGAATCGTGTTTGAAAAAATGGGATGCAGAACTCTATTCCGCTGTAGGAGCGGCAGGCGAATTGTTTGCTATTCGTACCGAACTATATGAAATTATGCCCGAAGATACGTTGTTGGACGATTTTATTGTTTCCATGCGGATGACCTTGAAAGGATACATTATTGATTATTGTGATACAGCTTATGCCTGCGAATCGGGCTCGGCCAACATGAAGGAAGAAGAAAAGCGGAAAGTGAGGATTGCAGCAGGCGGATTACAATCCATCAGAAGATTGTTACCATTGCTAAATGTATTCAGATACGGCATATTGAGTTTTCAATACATTTCGCATCGGGTGTTGAGATGGTCGGTTACTCCTTTTGCCTTGTTTGCCCTACTACCACTGAACATCGTATTGTTACCTTATCGTCCGGTTGCTTACGGAACATTGTTAGTTATGCAATTGCTATTTTATATAGGAGGTATTTATGGTAGATATATGGCTACACGTTCCGTCAAGAGTAAACTGCTCTATATTCCCTATTACTTCTTGTTCATGAATGTAAATGTGATTAAAGGTATTGCTTATTTGAGCAAGAGAAAGGAACAAGCTAACGGATCCTGGGAAAAGGCAAAACGTGCAGCCTGATTTAACCTAAAAAGTTTTTCAATAACGCACGAAGTGCAATGGCATCGATGGGTTTCGACATATATTCGTTACAACCGGCTTCGTGAGCATGTTCGCGATCACTGTCATACGCATTGGCAGTAAGGGCAATGATAGGAACTTCTTGATTGAATGTGCGGATGATACGTGTTGCTTCCAGCCCGTCCATCACTGGCATCTTAAAATCCATTAATACCAAATCCGGACATTCTTTCCGGAACATTTCTACTGCTTCTTGTCCATTTAGGGCACGAATAATTTCATATTCATTCCTCAGAATAATAGAAACTAACAAAAAATTACTGTCATTATCCTCTGCTATTAAAATCCTTTTCATTATAAACTTCTTAAAATTACTTTGCAAATTTACGATTTTCTATAATAGTTACCATATTTTTTTTGTATATTTGTTCGCTGAAAGAAAATCTTTTTCTATTTAGATAACTTTAAATTTGTTGATATATGGGGAAACTTGCCGTATTCAGATTAGGTTATTTCTTGACAATTGTCTTTTCGTTCCTTTTGTTGGGACTATCTATATTCTCCCATTTCTCCGGATACATTAATCCGGAAATGAGTATGTTTTCTGCATATCTGTCATTAGGTAAGCCATTTTTAGTTGCTTGTAATTTAATAATGCTGATTTACTGGATTTGCCGATGGAAACGTTGGACGTTTGTATCACTGATTGCATTGGCTGTTAATTTCCAGTATATTACCGCCATGTGGAATCCGTTGGGCGGAGAAGAGAGTGCTGTGAACAATCCGTTGAAAGTAGTGACTTATAACACCCATTCATTCGGTGGGGAAATTACAGGTTACTCTGCCAAAGAATTTGCCGACATGGCCAATTCCAAAGATGTGGACATCCTCTGTTTTCAGGAATACGCAGGGAACAGCGACTTCACAAAAGAGGATTTGAGCATTACCTATTCCAAGTTTCTACCTTATTATTATACACCTGATGGAAGATCAATGGCTATCTTCAGCCGCTATCCTATCATACAATCGCAGGTGATAGAATTTCCAAGTACAAACAACTGTGCCATTTGGGCGGATGTTAATGTAGAAGGCAAAACTATCCGTGTTTTCAATGTACACATGCAGACCACCAGTTTTGACCGTATGCGTGCCAAAGCTGCACAGGCTCGTGCGATAGAAAGCGAAGAAGGAGAAAGACAAATTTATATGGACTATACTGATAATCTTGAAGCCAATATTATAGAACGAAGCCGACAAGCAAGATTGGTGAAAGGTATCGTATCGGCAACCGAATTTCCTGTCATTCTATGTGGTGACTTGAACGACACTCCGGGAACATACACTTACGAAACCTTGAAAGGTAATTTGAAAGATGGCTTCCAGACTGCTGGAAGCGGATTTGCACCTACCTATAAAGGGTTACAGAATTTCTTGAGAATAGACTATATATTTCATTCGTCTTCTATGAAGGGAATGAAATACGAAACATTGGACTTCGACATGAGTGACCATAATCCTGTACTCATGACTTTGAATTTGTAGAAAAAACAAACTATTTCAGAGGTACAGAAAAATAGAAAGTAGAGCCTTTGCCTTCTTCGGACTCAAACCATAGACGTCCACCGTTTTTATTTGCAAAATCCTGACAAAGAAGTAAACCTAATCCGGAACCTTCTTCATTGTTGGTTCCATAACTACTGAAATGAGTTTCAGTTTTCAGTAATTTGGATTGGTCTTCTATACTCATACCTTTACCGGAATCTTTTACACTGACCACTGCCATACCATCTTGTACTTTAGTGTCAATAAGAATCTGAGAACCATCATAACTGAACTTAAGGGCATTACTCAACAAGTTACGAAGTATGGTTTTCAGCATATCGATATCACCATGTACTTTTATTGCCGTTTGGCTGTTGTTTATCAACTGAATGTTCTTGGAAGCAGAAACTAAAGAGAATATTTCGATTATTCCATCTATCACTTCATGTATATCAAAATCCATATAGACCACATTCAGTTTACCAACTTGACTCTTTGTCCATTTTAACAAGTTGTCGAGTAGCGAAAAGACATCTTCTGTACTGTGATTGGCCATTTCGAGCATTTGATACATTTCATTGCCAATAGTTTCTTTAGGCAATGTCATTACCAACATATTAAGTACCATTTTTATGGAAGCTAAAGGCGAACGAAGATCGTGCGCTATAACTGAATAGAGTTTGTCACGACCTGCAATGGTACGCCGAAGTTCTTCGGTTTTCTGCAATATGAGTTGCTTGGCTGCCACCAATGAAATCTGATGATTGACACGTACCAACAATTCTTCCTTATTGAAAGGTTTAGTTATAAAATCGTTTGCACCAGCATGGAAACCTTTGACAATATCTTCAGTAGAATTTAATGCGGTAAGGAAGATAATGGGGATATTTGTCGTATCAGGATTTTCCTTCAATAAAGCAGCAACTTCAAAACCTGTAATTTCGGGCATCATCACATCCAACAGTATCAAATGAGGTCTCTTTTCTGCAGCAAGAGCCAAAGCCTCCCTTCCACCAGATGCGGTAAGAATCTTATAATTCTCCTTACTTAACAACACTTTCAGCAAAAGAACATTGGACACTACATCATCTACAATAAGTATGGTGTACAGGGAATGGTCAGTATTTGATAATTCTGTTGGCATGCTTCTATTATTCTAAAAGGTTCTTAAAATATTCGATAACTTTCAGAAGGCCCTCTTCCAGACTGATGGTAGGTTCCCAATCGAGTTTGGTTTTGGCCAATGTGATATCCGGTTTACGTTGACGTGGATCATCGTGAGGCAAAGGTTTGAAAATAAGTTTTGATTTGGAACCGGTCATTTCGAGTACCAGTTCGGCCAATTGTAACATCGTAAATTCGCGTGGGTTTCCTATATTGACAGGACCTATAAAACTGTCTTCGGTCTGCATCATACGCATCATACCTTCTATGAGGTCGTCTACATACTGGAAACTACGGGTTTGATGTCCATCACCGTAGATGGTAATATCTTCGCCTTTCAATGCTTGAACTACGAAATTGGAAATCACACGTCCATCATCGGGTAACATTTTGGGACCATAAGTATTGAATATGCGGATAATCTTACTACGTACTCCATGAAGACGATGGTAATCCATACAGAAAGTTTCGGCACAACGTTTTCCTTCATCATAACAGGAACGAACACCAATAGGATTTACATTTCCCCAATCGGGCTCTTTCTGTGGATGCGAAATTGGATCACCATAAATTTCACTGGTAGATGCCTGAAGCATCTTGGCTCCGTTTCGCTTAGCTAATCCCAACATATGATAGGTTCCGAATACGGCGGTTTTAGCTGTTTTGATAGGGTCGAACTGATAATGAATAGGCGAAGCAGGACAAGCTAAATTATAAACTTCTTCTACATCGGTCCAAAACGGATTGATAACATCATGCTGTACCAAATCGAAGTTCTTGTTACCCATTAAATGCTCTACATTCTTTTTCCGACCTGTAAAGAAATTGTCCAGACATATTACGTAATTACCTTCTTCAATCAAACGGGTACAGAGATGGGAGCCTATAAAACCAGCACCACCACTAACCAAAACTCTTTTCATCATTATTTTTATAGTTTTTAGTCAAGATTAACTGTAATTCATATTTAATGAGAAACAAAAGTAAAGCTTTATTTTCACATAACCAAGGTTTTCCGATAATAAATGGCTTTCCTATTCAAAAAATAGTTGTACCTTTGCAACGTTTTTAAACAATTAATAATTAAAAAGAGAATGAAAGCATTTGTATTTCCCGGACAGGGAGCACAGTTTGTGGGTATGGGTAAAGACCTATACGAAAACAACGCTTTAGCAAAGGAACTTTTTGAAAAAGCAAACGATATCTTAGGATACCGCATTACAGATATCATGTTCAACGGTACTGACGAAGACTTGCGTCAGACAAAGGTTACACAACCTGCCGTATTTCTCCATTCAGTAATTTCTGCACTTTGCATGGGTGACGACTTCAAGCCCGAAATGACTGCCGGCCACTCTCTCGGTGAATTCTCGGCACTTGTTGCTGCCGGAGCTTTGTCATTTGAAGATGGTTTGAAACTTGTTTATGCACGTGCCATGGCTATGCAAAAAGCTTGTGAAGCAGAACCATCGACTATGGCTGCCATCATTGGTTTGAGCGATGAAGCTGTAGAAGAAGTATGCGATGCAGTTACACGTGAAGGTGAAGTGGTAGTAGCTGCAAATTACAATTGTCCGGGACAAATTGTAATTTCAGGTTCTATTGAAGGAATTAACAAAGCATGCGAAAAATTAAAGGCTGCTGGTGCCAAGCGTGCACTTCCGCTTAAAGTAGGTGGTGCATTCCATTCTCCGCTGATGAATCCTGCAAAGGTTGAATTGGAAGCAGCTATCAATGCTACCGAATTCCATAATCCCAAGTGTCCTGTATACCAAAACGTAGATGCACTTCCGCATACCAGTGCAGCAGAAATCAAAGCCAACCTGGTAGCTCAACTTACTGCTTCCGTACGTTGGACACAGACAGTGAAGAACATGTTGTCCGATGGTGCCAATGACTTTACAGAATGTGGCCCAGGTGCTGTACTTCAGGGACTTATCAAGAAAATTGATAAGGAAGCAAACGTACACGGAATCGCATAAAATAGAATCACACAAGAAATAGGCACGGACTATACAGATTACATGGAGAATTAAAATCCCATGTTAATCCGTGTAATCCGTGCCTACAAATTTACATAATACAATGAATACCAACGAAAAGATTATCATATATCAAGTATTTACCAGATTGTTTGGTAACGGAAAACCACGCTGCAAGCAAAACGGAAACATCGAAGAAAACGGATGCGGTAAAATGGCCGACTTCACAGCCAAGGCGCTTGGCGAAATCAAAAAGTTAGGCGCTACCCATATTTGGTACACTGGAATCATCGAACATGCCACACAGACCAACTACAGCCGCTATGGAATCCGTCCTGATCATCCGGCTGTCGTAAAAGGTAAAGCCGGTTCACCCTATGCCATCAAGGATTATTACGATGTAGACCCTGATTTGGCAACCAGTGTACCCGACCGTATGAAGGAATTTCATAACCTGGTAAACCGTACTCACAAGGCTGGTCTGAAGATGATTATCGATTTCGTACCCAATCATGTAGCACGTCAATACACATCAGATGCCAAGCCGGAAGATGTTGTCGATTTGGGAGAGAACGACAATAAGGAGATGGCATTCAGTCCACAAAATAATTTTTACTATATACCGGGACAACAACTTCAAGGTAATATCGATTTGCATATGAATGCACCAGAAGCTTATGTGGAGGTTCCCGCAAAAGCAACCGGTAATGACAAGTTCGATGCATGGCCCAATATCAACGATTGGTATGAAACAGTGAAGCTGAACTATGGTGTAGACTATATGAATGAACGGAGACAACATTTCTCTCCTACTCCCGATACTTGGATGAAAATGCGCGACATCTTGTTGTTTTGGGCATCGAAAAATATTGATGGGTTCCGTTGCGATATGGCTGAAATGGTACCCGTAGAATTTTGGGGTTGGGTTATTCCACAAGTAAAGTCATTATATCCGCATGTAATCTTCATTGCTGAGGTATATAATCCAAACGAATACCGCAATTATCTGTTCAACGGACATTTCGACTATTTGTACGACAAGGTAGGATTATATGATACACTTCGTGCTCTGACATGCGGGTGCGATACCGCTACTTCTATTCAATACCGTTGGCAAAGTTTAGAAGGTATCCAAAAGCGGATGCTTAATTTTCTGGAAAATCATGACGAACAACGTATTGCTTCCGAATTCTTTGCCGGTAATGGGAATAAAGCGGTTCCAGCCATGATTGTATCGGCCTGTATGAATACTAATCCGGTAATGATTTATTTTGGTCAAGAATTTGGCGAATCGGGTATGGATAGCGAAGGTTTCAGTGGACGTGACGGACGTACTACCATATTCGACTATTGGAGCGTGGACAGTATCCGTCGCTGGCGTAATGGTGGCAAATTCGATGGTAAGACCTTGACATCCGAAGAAAAGAATCTTCAAGCATTCTATACTACTCTACTCAACCTTTGTAATATAGAAAAGGCTATTCGTGAAGGAGAGTTTTACGATTTGACATACGCCAATTTGAAAGGATGTAAGTTCAACGAACACAAACAATATGCTTTTTTACGCAAAAGTGACAAGGAACTGATACTTGTTGTAGTCAACTTCGATGGTATGCCTGCTCATGTAGATATTTGTATTCCCAAACATGCTTTCGAATATTTAGGTATTCATCAAAAAGAATCTTATTCGGCTACCGATTTGCTAACAAATACTTCCGAAGAAATCGGTTTGGAAATAGATAAATTGGTTAAAGTATCTATAGAAGGTTATAGTGGAAAGATTCTGAAATTCAATTTATAATATATATTAATATGAACTATAAAGTGGATGTGTTAAAATACACATCCACTTATTTTTTAGGTATACCTAATTTTCATCCTAATTAAACCACATTAAAATATTATCTACTATA
>CAZFDP010000039.1:0-11269 GCA_964518185.1 uncultured Phocaeicola sp.
AACTATATTATGAATGTTGGAGGGAGTAATTAACATTACAAGTATTCAAAGCCTCGCAATAGCGGGGCTTTGCTGCTTTATATTTTCTCATTTTTCAGCTAAAAACGACATCTTAACTATATCAAGTTTGTGATATTTTCCGCTTCTGTCCCGGAAAAATGGACAATACCCCCCTAAATTCGCCCCAGAATAAGAATAATAACCCATAAATATTGAATTATGATGCACTGTTGGTTCGAATGCAAGATTCGCTATGAGAAGACAATGGAGAACGGTATAGAGAAAAAAGTAACGGAACCTTACCTGATTGATGCTCTGAGCTTTACCGAAGCTGAAGCACGAATCATAGAAGAGGTGACACCCTTTATTTCCGGTGAATATACCGTTTCTGATATCAAACGGGCCAATTATACAGAGGTATTCTTTAACAATGATTCTAACGCAGACCGATGGTTCAAGGCCAAACTGACATTTGTCACCCTGGATGAAAAGAGCGGCAATGAAAAGAAGAGTGCTACTAACGTACTCGTACAGGCAGCAGACCTACGCAAAGCGGTCAAGATGATAGATGAGAACATGAAAGGAAGTATGGCGGATTATATCATTTCATCCATTCAGGAAACGGCAATAATGGATGTATATCCGTATGCAGCAGAGAATGACAAGAATGAGTTCAAGAGTAAAAGTGCATAAGCATGAACTTATACAAGAAGATAAGGCAATACATCGGATGGCTCGAACTGGTAGTAATAGCAGCTATCATCGCAGGTGTGATAGGATTCTTGGATTTCCGTAAAGAAAAACAAGAACAGGAGAGGGCTTTACAGGAACTGAAGGTGTTGGTGGAAGAAAATGAAAAGTTTGAGAAACTGCAACTAAAAGAAATGCAGCAGATAAATGAAGAGATACGGATGCTCGACAGCATTTACCAGCCGTTCATCGTTGACAGCTTGTGCCGATACACCGATGCTACCCGTACTAAGGGGTTCATTACACTCACCAAGTATGCACCTTCTTATGAGAAGCTTTGCTCCACTGAAAAGGACTATTACATGTGGGTGGGACTGGATAAATTCTTTCCTGGAGGACAGTTGGTCAAGGTGACCGGCATAGCTCAGAACGAGCAGTTCATACAATTCCATTTCTCTATCAGCAGCAATGACGAGACACTGGAAGATATGTTGATAAAACTTGATTCTACGCTAAATGTCATGCAACAACTTAATAAGAATGCGCATAGCAGATAATTATATAATTATTAATTAAAAACTGTTTAAGATGAAGAAACAATTCTTTTTGCCGGCCATGATGCTGGCAGTGGCTTTCGCAAGCTGTAGCAATGAAGAAGATGCAACTCAACAGAGTTCAAGAGCTGCATTAGGTGTTAACGTATCTGTTCATGAAGTGACCAAAGGTCGTGCCATGGTTGAAGGTACCTATTTGCCCGCGGACTCAGAAATCGGTATTAGTGTCGTAGCTAATGCAGATGGTTCTGCCTACGACGGTAACACTGAAAATTATATGAACGTCGCTTACAAGGCAACAGGTGCAGAAAGTTCTCAAACATGGGGTCCTTTAACACCCGGTAATGAAATTATGTTGTCTGGTACTGAAGGTAAGGCTGTTGCTTACTTCCCTTACAATGATGTAGATAACTTCGACTACACTGCCATTGAAGTTGATATCGTAGACCAGAAAGACTGGATGTGGTCTGGTTGGTCAGACTCTTTCAATGATGCTGCGCCTAATGTATCTTTCGAATTGAACCACGCACAGACAGCAGTGAATGTCAAGGTAGTAAGAGATGCTACTTATACAGGTGCCGGTGTGGTTTCTGCTTTGGCTGTTACTTCTGATGGTTTCGCTAAAACCGGTAAATTCTCAGCCGTTGACGGTACATTTGATGCAGCAAGCATTACAGGTGCTAAAGATGACATTGCCATTATTTCATCATCATTCACTTTGACAACAGATGATGCCGGTACCACAGACATTATCGAATCAGAAAAAGAAAACCCGTACATGCTCATTCCTGCAACTTCTGAAGTAGTACCGTTTACTGTAAAGGCTACTATTGACAGTAAGGACTATTCTGTACCCGTTAGCATGTATACAAGTTTTGAACCAGGTAAAATTTATAAAATTGCCGTTAAGATTTCTAACGTAGGTTTGACTGTTGACGGTGTTGTTGTCGTTGCTGACTGGACAGGTGTTGATTTGCCTGAAGGTACATTAAGTCCGGCACAACCGTAATGAAAAAATGTGGATTTATAAAATGAGTTGAATGTTGTATCTAGGAGGGGTGTGCAGAATCTGCACACCCCTTTTTCAATCTAAAAGGATAATGAAAAACAAAACGGTTTTACCGGATGAAAGCCAGATACTTTCTCGAAAGGACTGTCAGGAAATACTATTGGCACGTATGGCAGCAGGAGACCTTTACGCCAATGAGTTGCGTCTTAAGATACGAAAAGCAGACATGCTGTTTGACAGACTTCGTGATAAGCCTATCTACTCATCAGATGAAAAAGGTAACGGACAAAAACGGGATGCAACGAAAATGGCTTGAAACCGGATGGGCGTCCAATGAAAACAAATACCTTTATGTTACATCAGGTATGTATATACTCAAAGATTTCGTTTCTGTATTTCCATTTGCGGCTCTCAGAAACAAGTTTCATGTCTTTACCGGTATAAGGACTCTTCATAATATATAATTATTGCTACGAAAGTAAGAAAAATATCTGTTACACACAACTTTAAAGTTGAATATCTGCATATTTTGCAATAAGATTAATCATTTCAACTTTTAACGGCACATAACTTATATAATAAACGTCCGTATCACTTTCATCCAATCCCGACCTGTCATATCCCAGGATTAGTTCATCACATGAACTTTTCTTTACCTCACGTTCATTTCCAATATCTGTCCCGGAAAACAGGACACATATATTCTACTTTCGTATGCAAAAGGAGAGAAACAGCCGTTTTTTACCCTAATGTTAAAACATTGCACATCAAAAGAAAGAATATATGAAAAATTTCAATGCCTTTACAATCAGGTTGACGGATTATATCATTCACAACCACCCCGACCGTATCACAGATACAGAGTTCATTGACAGGCGAGGACAGGAAGCTGCCGCAGCCTTCGCTGAATATTCACGGCAGGGGTATCCGCTTGAGGTCTGCAACGATGAAGCAGGTAAAGTCCTCTATTACGGACTGCATTTCTCACCGGTCAAAATGATTGGAGAGATTCTTGACCGGGAGTTTTCTGAGATTAAACTGCTCTCTATACATCGGGGGTCCATCATTATGCAACTGCTGGCTTATGTCAAGCCTACACTAGACCGTTATCATAATGAAGAAAATGATGCGGTGTTCGAGGGTAGCACACAATACCCTACAGCCTATGCACATGTAACGAGAATGATTAACCAATACATACACGACAATGGCTTACAATGAGAAATATGCATTGATGGCCAACATCACGGCTATCGACATCGCGTTCCGCATACGAAAAGAGAATCGGCAGGCGACACCGCTTGAAATGGAACAACTACGGCAATATAGTGGATTCGGTGGTATCCGTTCCGTACTCTATGACCCGAATTTTCCGGATACATGGCCGAAAGGTAAGCTGAACTTGTTAGAGTCTGTCAAGCTGTTGCATCAGACCATCGCCAACCATGTAGACGAGAAAGAAAAACAGCGTGAAATCATAGATAGCGTCAAGCAGTCCACAACGACAGCGTTCTACACACCGCAGGACTTCATATCGGCGGTCGGAGAGAGCATAGCCAAAGCAACCGGACAACTTCCACGCAACATGCTTGAGCCATCAGCTGGACACGGGCGTTTCCTGCACCTGTTTGACAACCAACCGGGAGCGGAAAATATTCGCACCGTAGCCTATGAAAAGGACTATCTGACCGGTATCGTGTTATCTGCCTTGCACCCTGCAACGGAAGTGCATATTGACGGATTCGAGACCTTACCCAAGAACAGTGAAGGGACTTTTGATATGGCCGTTTCCAACATTCCTTTCGGAAATGTGCGGGTGTTCGACCCGATACTATCCAAATCCAAGGACCCTGTACGGAGACAGGCTACGCATACGCTTCATAACTATTTCTTCGTCAAGGCACTGGATGCGGTACGCAATGGGGGGCTCGTGGTGTTTCTGACAAGCCGGGGCGTAGCAGAATCAGATGCCAACCGACCCATACGGGAATATCTGGTGAATCATGCCAACCTGATATCTGGTATTCGTCTGCCGGATAATATGTTCAGAGAAGATGGAATTGATGAAGTGGGGACAGACCTGCTTGTTTTCCAACGTAACGACAATAAGGTACAGTTATCGGAAGATGAGAAACTGTTTGTCACTTCTTCAGATTTCAAGTATGAAGAGGTGGGACAGGATAGCAAACGGGTTATTATAGACCTGGGACAGACTCATGCACGTAACGGGTATTTTAACCAGGATGCGGGTGCACCTTATGCCTATGAAGAGTATACACTCGAGAACAAACATTCCATTGGATTGCCGGATGGGGACGATACAGACCGCTTCGGAAACTTGTATGTGACCTGGGGGTTGGAGGATTATTGGGAGATGGGCATGAAAGAAGAATTGGCACATCACATCGCCCGTGACTTCGGAAAAAACTATGACCGGGTACTGGCTATGCAGGCTAACGGACGGGCAACGGAAGAGGTCGCAGGAGAGGAAAAGGATATATATAACATCCTGATGAAACAAGCGGACAGGGACGGACTTTCAGTGGAACAACGTCAAGCATTGGCTGTGAGTCTGGCAGGTGCTCTCCTAGACAACCTGGTTCTGGACTGGCAAATCAAGGAAAGCGAACAGGCTCGTTTGAGGACAGTGGCCAAAAGATTGTTACGACAATCCAATTATTCAGCGGATGTCACACAGACAGTAACTGATGAGATACTCTCTGAAATGAAAAAGTGGTCAATGCCGGAGAAAACAGAAAATATATTGGAATATCCACTCTATGAACCGACACCCGGAGAGTATACAGCACATCTTAAGAATGGAGCCTTGGTATGGCAGAAAGGTTTGCCGGGTTTCATCCAGCGCATCGAAATGGACGGACAGTCTTATGACTCTTTCGTTAAACGTGATAATTTGGTGCCTGAAGAAACAGAATATGTCCGGGCGTATCTGGACTTCCGGGATGCTTACTACGAATTGGTGGATACGGAAAAAGCAACACAGAAAGAACAACCGGAACTGCGGGAGAAACTTAACAAAGTGTTTCCTGTATACTTCGAGAAATATGACCTTTACAGGGGTTGGAAAAACAATGGGTTTGAAGTCAGCAAATCGGTTGACCACGACCTGAAAGAATATCAGGATGAACTGTTTGAACAATGGAGCTGGAGAGGCTATAACGAACGGCAGAAGAATCCGGATTTGACACCTTATGTGTTGGGTGACATATTCAATGGCCCAAAGGACATTATGCCGTCAGTACAGAACTCGCCGGCCAAAGCGGCGGAAGCGGAAGAGGTGATGTCACTCTACGATTTGTTCGGACTGTCCGAAGAAGAACGGTCACAGATTAATGTGTCTGGCAGGCGGAAGAACAAGAGAGGCAAGTCACTGGAAACCAGACAGCCATTGCCGTCATTGTTTGAAAACAAGGAAGAGGAGATACAGAAACCTGAATTTCAAAAGACGCGGGAACCGTTCCCGTTCCAATTGCCGGAGAATGATGCGGTTTTGTCCAAAACCATAATAGAGCATTATAAGGAAGGTACACTGGCAACAGTGGATGATAGGGTGGGGCATATCGACAGAACCGATGGCTCCACACTGATGTTCGTGCCCATGCAGACACAACCGGATAGTGAAGACCGTGAAGCCATGCAGGCTTATATCGCCATGCGTGATGCGTATTGGCTGTTGCATGACTATGAGCGGGACCGTAAAGCGATAGGTGACGAGTACAGGGAAAGGTTGAACGAACTTTATGACGGCATGGTCGCACGCTTCGGGGGACTTCGTGAAGAGAAGTTGGCAGCAGTGGCATCCATTGACCCTAACTATAATGCAGTGGCATCACTCGAACGTTATGTGGACGGACAACGGGTGAAAGCGGATATTTTCAATGAGCCCGTATCTTTCCGGATGGAACGGGTAGGAGATGAACCATATTCGCCATCAGAGGCATTGATGCAATCACTCAATTTCTATGGTGAGGTCAAGCTGGGCTATATGGCACAACTGAGCGGACAGTCTGTCGATGAACTGACGGATGCCCTGCAAAATAAAATTTTCTATAATCCCATCACCAGAGATTATGAAGAGGATACTCGTATGCTCTGTGGTAATGTATACAGCAAGATTAAATCGTTCAAGGATGAGTTGGAGTTTATGGAAACCAATTATATGCAGTCCGAAGAAGACAAGCGGCTCATGGCAGCTACCCGACTGACTTTGGCAGCACTTGAAAATGCCAAGCCCAGACCCATCCCGTTCGAAGAACTGGATTTCAATTTGGGTGAACGGTGGATTCCTTCTGACTACTACAACCGCTTTGCGGATTGGGTATTCAAATATGAGCCGAAAGAGGACGGCACACCGAATTGTCATGTCGAATATATTCCGGCAGCAGATACATTCAATATCGATTTCCCATGGAACTGGCAGGCGAACAGTGAGTGGAAAGTCAAGCGGGAGGGATGGCGGAACAACGATATAGAGTATACTGAACTGTTTACCTACGCCTTGCTGAACCGGACACCGGAACTGACAAAAGATTACTATGATGAAGACAAACGGAAGACCGTCAAGGTGCCTGATACAGAAGCGATACAGGCTTGTGCAACCAAGATAGAACGGTTGCAGGAGCTTTTCGTAGATTGGCTTAACAGCCTGCCGGTAGCAGAAAAGGATGGATTGGCTTATCTGTATAACGAGAGGTTCAACAACTCTGCACGACCGCACTATGACGGTTCTTGCCAGACTTTTCCGGGATTGACATTCGAGAACTTTGACTATGATGACCTGTACCCTTCACAGAAGGATGCCATCTGGATGATTAAACAGAACGGCGGGGGTATCTGTGACCATGAGGTGGGAGCTGGCAAGACCATGATTATGTGTGTGGCTGCGTATGAAATGAAACGATTGGGACTGGCTCACAAACCGATGATTATAGCCATGAAAGCCAACGTACATGATATTGCGGCTACTTTCCGCAAAGCATATCCTCGTGCCAAAATACTCTTTCCGGGAAAGAATGATTTTACTCCGCAGAACAGAGAGAATATCTTCCGGGATATACAGAACAATAATTATGACTGTGTTATCCTCACACATGAACAGTTTGACAAGATTCCACAGTCTCCGGAAATACAATACCAGACCATGAAGAATGAGCTGCATGATATCGAAGAGTCACTGGCCGTTTGGGAAAAACTGAATGCACAAGGGGCTACGGCACGGCAACGTACAGGACTCGAGGCACGTAAACGGAATCTGGAAGTGAAACTGAAAGAGTTGTTCGATGACATCAACAGCCGCAAGGATGATACGGTGGATTTCCGTTCCATGGGCATTGACCATATTCTTGTCGATGAATCCCATCAGTTCAAGAACCTGCGGTTCGAGACACGGCACAGCCGCGTAGCCGGACTGGGTAATACCGTAGGCAGTCAACGGGCAACCAATCTCTTCACGGCCATCCGTGACATACAGTCACGCACGGGACGGGACCTGGGTGCCACATTCTTGTCAGGTACGACCATCTCCAACTCTTTGACTGAGTTGTATGTGTTGTTCAAATACTTACGGCCCAATGCACTTAAAGAACAGAACATACATTGCTTTGATGCATGGGCGGCCATCTATACACGCAAGAGCCGTGAGTTTGAGTTCAATGTGACCAATAACATCATACAGAAAGAACGTTTCCGGTACTTCATTAAGGTTCCTGAACTGGCTCAGTTCTACAACCAGATTACCGACTACCGCACGGCAGAAATGATTGGCATTGACCGGCCGGAGAAGAATGCGGTATTCCGTAATATACCTCCTACACCGGAACAGGAGGACTTCATACAGAAACTGATGAAATTTGCTAAGAATGGAGATGCGACGTTATTGGGAAGGGCTCCTCTCTCCGATACTGAAATGGATGCAAAGATGCTCATCGCAACCAACTATTCCAATAAGATGGCACTGGACATGCGGCTCATTGACGAACAACTTTATGACCTCTTCGAGGGGGGCAAGGTGGATAAGGCGGCAGATAGCATTGCAGAATATTATTACAAGTATAATGATGTCAAGGGTACCCAATTTGTATTCTCAGACTTGGGCACGTTTAATCCGAAAACAAGCAAGGCATTCAACGTCTATACGGCTATCAAGGACAGGCTCGTGAAGGTTCATGGCATTCCAGAAGAAGAAATACAGTTCATCCAGCAGCATAATACGGACAAGAAGAAACCGGAGTTGTTCAAGAAGATGAATGAGGGGACCGTGCGGGTGCTCTTCGGCTCAACATCGATGTTGGGTACAGGAGTAAACGCACAGCAGCGGGCAGTGGCAGTACATCACATCGATACACCCTGGCGGCCCAGCGACCTTGAACAACGCGAGGGACGGGCCATCCGTAAAGGTAATGAAGTGGCCAAACTGCATGCGGGTGGTAAGGTGGATGTAGTTACCTGGGCGACAGAAAGGACACTGGATGCCTATAAGTTCAATTTGCTGCAAAACAAGCAGAACTTCATTTCACAACTGAAATGTTGCCAATTGGGGTCACGGACATTGGATGAAGGGGCAATGGATGAGTCCACAGGAGTTTCATTCGCTGAATATGTAGCGGTGCTTTCCGGTAATACCGACCTCCTCGAAAAAGCCAAACTGGACAAACACATCACTTCACTTGAACGGGAAAAGGTGCTCTATAACCGGGATACCCTCAGTATGGAGAGGGATATTGACAATAAACGGACGATGGTACAACAGACACGAAAAACCTGTGAGGACTTGTTGAAGGATGCGGAAGCTCTTACTGAGAAAGAGGAGGTATTCCGTGACAAGGACGGCAACAGCTTGACAGGTCGCGAAGTAGGACGTTTCATCAATATGGCACGCAAGGACCTTGGCGCATTCGAGATGGTCGAGATTGGTTCTTATCGGGGTATGGGTGTCTTACTCAACAAAGCCTTAAGCGGTGCGGCGACAGTCAATCTCCAGGGCATCGTATCCGGACGCTGTTATACCTGTCAGGGCAACGCTTTCCCCAAAGCCTATGACGAAGGAGAAGCATGGCTCAAAGCACTGACAGAAGACCTGAAACCTCGTGCCGACAGACTGAAAGAAATGGCGGACAAGGCGGAACATGAAATACCGCAATTGGTGGAGACCGTTGCACAACGGGCATGGCCGAAAGAAGAGTTGCTAAAGCAGTGCAAGGCAGAGGTGGCGGCACTTGAAAAACGGATTGCGGAAGAGCTGGAGAAAACTAAGCAGGAGGCTCAGCAGGCTAACGAAGAAGGAGCCGTTAAAGAAGAAGCCAATGTAACGGACAGGACAGTCGTACAAAATGCTTCTGAATCACAAGAAACACCTACGGCTCAGCAACCTGCAACAACAAAGCCACAGATGCTCGTAATACCGGATGCCCCCAAAGAACCATATCGGCACATAGATGTACCGGGACTGGACGATGACCGGATTGAAATCTGCCACGAGATGACTAATATCGAAGAGCTTTGCTTTGGCATCAAGCCGGGTTGCCTAATTTATATTGAAGCAAAAGTGGACGGTGACTTACGTTGGGCGGCCGTTTCGGCTGACCACTACATCGCGGTACAAGAGCAACAAGCGGACATGTTCCATGTGGCGGCACAATATCTGCACCTGAACGATGATTACCAGCATGAAGGTTTTTCTTCTCGAGAACAAAGGGAATACTTTGATGTAAAGCTGACGGAGATGTCCGAGGACTGGCGCCGCATACAGGTATACCGTGAAACAGGACGGGACCCTAAACAAGAGACCATCCGTCTACAGAACGCCAAAGGATGGGAGGCTTACATTCCGTTTGACAAGCGCCCCAGTACCGAACGGCATCAGTTCAATAGAGACATGATTCATGCACAGCTCAGCTATAAATATGATGCCATGCATATCAATCGGTCTGAGCCGGGTGTCTATACACTCAGTGCATTGGTCAATGGTGAACCCCGTTACTCGGCAATACCTCTTCAGGATGCAGAACGGCATTTTGATGAAGGGACTCCGCTCAGGCAACTGGCTGCAAGGTATCTCCAAGTGGAGAAATATTATCTTACTAAAGAAAGTACACCACAGCAGATAGCAGAACATTACGACACTTTCAAGCAGTGCTTGTTGAATGATGAACTCATCCAAAAGGATAACGAGCGGCAACAACGATTGGAGACAGGAGGTATCAAACGATAGTTTCTTCCCTTTTGTTCTATATATGAGGGGTACTCATGGAGTATCCCTTTCATTTTCTACGTTGTTTGAATGAAGAATGTAAGAGACGATATTTTGCTCCATGGTCAAGAATATAATTCAGAATGTTCCTGAACGAAGCGGTGACATAAGATGTCTCACCGATATAACTACCGACATGAAAACCGTCATACAGATAATTCAGGACATCTTCCGGATTGATATGTACCTTACGGGCAAAGCGCTTTACTTCATAATCATTCATGACAGCTGTGGTCTCTTCACGGGATGTATAAACATGACCGGACGGATAGTCATCCCCATCATCATAGATGCCCAAACGGATAATCAGATTGTTTCGTTGGTCATGTCCGATGATAATATTGGCAATGATTTGAAAATCTTCATGAGATTGCATGATTAGTTCTTTGTTGTATATCATAGAATGAGTGTTTAAGATTAACAGTTAAAAGGAAAAGCTAAAAAAGAAAGATAAGTGATAAGAGTTAAACAAACGATTCATAAACACTACGGCTCCTGCTACCGCCCGTTACGCTCAACGGGCAGCTGCCGACGAGGGGTCCAATATTTCAAAGAACGATGATACAAAGATAAGTGAAGGATTTGTCACTTATATGAAATTCCGGAATTTCAATTAATTGTCCCGGAAAAGTGGACAACACACAACTAATTTTGAGCCGATAAATCATTTATTCACTCAAAATTTTTATTGCAATGAAAATTAGTTGTAAATATTTTTCGGGGGGGGGTAATTTTGCAACCCGACCT
>CAZFDP010000040.1:0-11264 GCA_964518185.1 uncultured Phocaeicola sp.
TTGTCACATTAAGTGTCACTTGGCTACCACGGTGAACGGATATAATAAAAACAGGAAACGTACATACATAAAAAAACGTGGAGCCAGTCTGTCACTCGCTTCACGTGTTAAGGCCCTGGAATTGCCCGATTTGTCGAAACGAGCAACGCCGAAAGCCCCACGATGATGTATACGTATATATATACCCAAACAATTTCCTGTAACACAATGTTGCAGGAATTGTCCAGAGCATAACTCATATGCACCCCATAGGACGTCCCCGTTGCTTTGTTCTTGACAAATCGTTCGAATTTTCCAGGTTCTAACACGTCAAAACCAAAGCGTACAGTTACGCCTTTTATATATGTCTGCCCACCCTTGCTTTCCCCCTTTCGAGCTTTCGGCAAGATGGACATTGCAAAGGTAAATAATTGTTTTTACAATGCAAACGATATAAACAAAAAAATCACAAAGGATACAAAAGGCTCTTCGTCACTTTAGATAGAAATGTTTCTATTAAAAAACTCTACAATTTCTGACAGTTGTCATTCTGAGGAACATAGTGACGAAGAATCTGATAACCCTTCCTGAAAAACACATAGCCTCTGATTTATCGCTGAACAGTTACCCGTATATATGAGTACGAGATTAAAGTAAAGTTGTTTTTTCTTTTGTAAAGCATGATTTTTCGTCGTTAATGTATTGGATATTGGAATTTATCAATATCTTTGCAGTATAAATATCAGTTTATTATAGATAAAACCAATATTATTTGACTAACTATTACTTTAATGATAGATATTAGATTATGAAAGATTTGTTTGAATACTCTACTCCAGAACTGGTACGCATGTTGGGTACTCGTTTTAAGGAATACCGTATGCGGTGCAATCTGACACAAAAAGAAGTATCGGAGCTATCGGGTGTTGGCCTTACAACTATACACAAGTTTGAGAATGGTACAGCTGGTAATCTTTCATTGTCGACTTTTCTTCTCTTATTGAAAGTGGTAGGTCAGATAAATTCTTTAGACAATCTTTTACCTGAATTACCAGAATCGCCTTATCTTATGCGTAAAGACGAGAAAAAAGCACAACGAATCAGACACTCTAAATAAGCTACATATATGATAAAGTCATTAAAAATAATACTTTGGGATGAGGAAATAGGTCGTTTGGCTTGGGATGAACGCCGTCGTCTCTCTTATTTCACATATAACCCAGATTTTATCAAAAAGGGATTAAACATATCTCCTTTGACTGCACCCATTGATGGAACCAGAGGACTGTTGCCTATTTGGGGTGAGGACGCAAAGATTTATCAGAAACTTCCGGCATTTGTCGCAGACTCATTGCCTGATGCTTGGGGTAACCAACTGTTTGATTTATGGCGTCAACAACAAAAATTATCTAACTCGGAGATAAATCCGTTGGACAAACTCTCGTTTATCGGTCGAAGAGGAATGGGTGCATTAGAATTCATACCGGAAACTAACAGAGAACGCAGGGCAGGAAAGATAGATGTCAAATCATTGGCAGATTTGGCTGAACGTATTTTTAACGAAAGAGAAAATGCCCGTATCATGCCCGAGGAATCCATTACCATGCAATCATTGTTGACTGTAGGTACATCTGCTGGTGGACGTCAACCAAAAGCGATTATAGCCATAAATAAAGAAACTGGAGAAATAAGAAGCGGTCAGATTGCTGGCTTGGTAGGTTACGACTATTACCTTCTTAAATTCGGCAACTCTGAATATTGTTCTGCTGAATTGGAAATGACCTATTACAAGTTGGCATCTTTGGCCGGAATCAATATGATGCCTTCCGAATTATATCCAGTAGATGGAAACAATCATTTCTTGACCAAACGCTTTGATCGTAATGGCGAGAAGAAGATACATACACAGACCTTGGCTGCTATATATCCCGATGCCGAAAGTTATGAGCAATTGATGTCTGTTTGTCGCAAACTTCATCTGCCAGAGGCTGATTGTCAGGAGGTATTCCGAAGAATGGTCTTCAATATATTGTCAAATAATACAGACGACCATAACAAGAACTTCTCATTTGTCATGAATGAAGATGGTTCCTGGCGTCTTGCTCCAGCTTATGATATAACCTATATCATTGACAGAGGTGGTTATTTGCCAAACATGGATCATTGCATGTATGTACGAGCCAAATTGCACGACATCACACGCTCGGATGTTATTGAATTTGCCCGCGACAATGGTATTCGTCGTCCCGATGCTATCATCAGGGATGTTGTTTCTTCATTAAAACAATTTCGTACCATAGCTACCGCAAATCGAGTTTCCGACTCATGGATTGGTCGAGTTGAATCAACCATCGTTGAGCACTTGAAAGCATGGGGCGAATGGGATTGCAAAGCTACAGATATTGCAACAGATATCAATGAACATACCGTTAGCAATATGCATATTGAGCAGACCTATAAGGGGAACTACCATTTGCTGGCAAACATAGATGGTATAGAACGAAAATTTATTATCAGCAGAAACAAGGAAGAGTTTGCATCTATTGAACAAATAGGATTGGCAAACCTAACGGCAGACCATCTGAAAACAATGGTTGCAAAATATTTCAATCTATAGGTTTGAGCAGATATATGAAAATCGAAGAAGCCTATCGTATTTTTGAGAACAAATTGGATGGAGTTATTAAAGTGACCATAGCTTAAAATATACTCTGAATCCATCATTTTTTAATAAACTCCGAACGATTGCGGACATATTCCACTGTATCTGCTGAAAAAATCAAGTATCACTATGACAAGGTGAGACCTATAAAACTGAAGCAAAGGCTAATAGTAACGGATAACCATTCAGCTATAATCCTTCCTGTAAAACACAGAGACACATAGACTCTGATTTATTGCTGAACAGTTACCCGTTTTTAGAAACGTACAAAAAAAATAATTAAAACAATTTGGCAGGATATTCACCGGCATCAATCAAAGCCTGAATCTTGTCGACTACACTCTGACGGTCTTCCGGATAAGTTACACCAAACCACTTGCTGGTAGTATCAAGCACTTCAACAGTTGCTGTGCCTTCGCCAATAAGTTTATCTACCATCAACGGAATAAAGAACTCACTCTTCAAGTTTTCCATATTCTTCGGATCGGCCAAGAAGCCCTTGAAATAGTCTTCGCTATACGCAAAATAATCGGGAGTAAAGCCCCAGAAATTCATACTTACCGGTGTAGTTTCAGGAGTAGCTACCCATTCACCGTTATCGTCTACATACTTCACTTCGCCATCTATACGTTGAATCTTGGTACGTTCCACTACCGAAGTAAGGTGTTTGTTTTCATCTGTACCACAAATACCACGCGATACAGTACCGCTTTCGCTCAATGTATTACCTACACGGAAACCAATCATGGCATACGTATTCTTGGCACCTTCAGGAAGTGCAGAAAGGAATTCGGCCATAGAGCGATAAGAATCGCGTCCATAGAAGTCATCACAATTGATTACGGCAAATGGTTCATTAATCACCTTGGCACCCATCAATACGGCATGATTAGTACCCCAAGGCTTTGTACGGTCTGCCGGACAAGTGAAACCTTCAGGAAGTGCATCGAGCGATTGGAATACCAATTCGCACGGAATATGCCCTTCGTATTTGGAGATAATCTTATCACGGAAATCCTGTTCAAATTCCTTACGGATAACAAATACCAACTTGCCGAATCCGGCCTTGATGGCATCATAAATGGAATAATCCATGATTGTTTCACCATTAGGACCCAGCCCGTCCAATTGCTTCAAGCCTCCGTAACGGCTTCCCATACCGGCGGCCAATAAGAATAATGTAGGTTTCATAACTATAATCTTTTTTAAATGATTTATTATTATGCAAAATTATAAAATTATTGGGAGTTTATAGCATAATAATCACGCAAAAGATATCATAAATCGTTCAAAACCCATCAGAACGGATAACCAATGGCAAAATGGAATCCTAATCCATCTTTAAACTTAGGAATATTGTAATATCCGCTCTTACCGGTATCATAAGGAGCATGGAGAGCAATACCCAAATCGAAACGGAGCACCAGAAATTCCAAATCATAACGGAGGCCTACACCTGTACCCAATGCAATACTTTTAGCAAAATCCTTCAACGTCAGTTGTCCACCGGGACGACTGGCTTCCTTACGAAGCAACCACACATTACCGGCATCCAGGAAAGTAGCCCCATACAAGTCTCCAAAGATGGGGAAACGGTATTCCACATTGGCCTCGAGTTTGATATCCCCGGTCTGGTCAATGTAACTATACTTGGAATCGGCTGCCGGATGATAAGTACCGGGACCTAAAGAACGTACCGTAAATGCACGGATACTGTTAGCACCACCAATGTAGAACTGTTCGCTATAAGGAGCTACCCGCTGATTACCATACGCATAGATAATACCTCCCATCAAACGGGCTGCCAACTGGTGTTTCCCACTTATCTTCATTAGCGTACGTATTTCCGATGTAAGTTTCAGGAATTGTGCGTATGGGCTGTTAAGCAACCTCTTGTTGGTTTCTTTAAGGCCTTTACCAAAAGCCGCATAGACGAGCGAAGTAACATTCCCTGCCGATGTAAAGGAAGTCTGCCACCAAAGTTGGTGACGACGTTTCTGACGGGCATTATCATAAGTTATGGTATAATCCATTGCCGGGATGAACTGGTTGCCCATACTCAGTGCCAAGGTAGGATTTACAGCCGTAATGGAATCGAAGCGAGCGGTAGTACTCTGCAGAGTATTGAATTCCAAACGGAAAGGAGTTACACTATGCTTCCAAGTACGGGAACGCTGGAAATCATAAGTGACATTCCCCCCAAAAGAAAGCATCTTGAAGAAACGGGCTCTGTTCAACTGATTTACATACAACTTGAACGAAGTATGTTGTGGAAAACGCGAACGACGTAAATCCTTGCCACTCCAAGGAAGCATCAAACGAGGAAAATCCAACGACAAGCTGGCTCCCAATTCATAGGAATTCATTACTGTATTGTTTCCCTCTACCGTAGAATTGGTCTGCCATTCATAAGATCCCTTCAATTGCAACGACAAGTCGGCCCCCATACGCATAAAATTCTTACGTGTCAAATTAAATGCCGCTCCCGGTCCCATCTGGTCTGTACTTTTCGATGTGACATTGAATTCCAATTCTGCATCATAAGGTTGGTCAAATACAGCATTAATCCGGATGTCAAGTGTATCGCAAACGGCAGTCGTATCCTTGGGAGCATAACGGAATTCCGTATATTTGAACACTCCCATACGTGCCATGGCTTCTTGCGTAAAGGTCTGCCTGTCCTGATGGTAGAGTTCCCCTTTCTTATAAAAGAGGTTACGCATAAGTACCCCCGGACGAATGGCCGGTTTCTCTCCACTATAATAGAGGGTCATAGTACGTAGTTTCAACGAATCGGTAGGCGGTTCACCGTTGTAGCCCGTCAAGTAAACCGATGTATTACCTATATAATACTGTTTTTTAGCCTCAGGAGCAATACCAGCCTGTGGTACAACCTGAAGGCTTACATATCCCGAACGTTGCAAGGTATCCGCCCGATAGGTAGAATATTCGGGACGGAAATAATAGAATCCATTGTTCTGGAGCAGGGAAGCAATACGCTGACGTTCTTCTTCCAATTTTATGACACTGAAGTTTTCGCCACTTTTCAACACGCTTTGTTTACGGGTAGACTGTATCAGGCTGTCTGCCTTGGCGGGATATTTCAAATAAGCGATTGAATCAAGAAAATACGGATTAGCCATATCAATACGGTAACTCACCTTGGCCTTCTTGGGATTCTTCTGAGGAATTTCTTCATAACTGACAGACCCGTTAAAGAACCCATAGTCACGAAGCAAATTGGTAGCCACTTTCACACGGGTAGCAGGATTGACATTCGACATCAGTACAGGATTGGCAGCCATGTGGTCGTATATCCATCTCCCTACCCCTTTCTTGTCCTGATACTTCTCAAAGTTATTATATACCCACAGCCCTACGGGCAGAGGCCACCGAAGCGAATTACTTCCCAAGATGGCATTGTTGGGCGGATAAGACAAAGCGGCTTCCACCTCTTCCAAGGCAGTCACCCCTGTAGGAGTAACATCTTCGTTTACCACCTCCATCTTGTCTACACCTATATATAGTGTCTCGCCTTCGGGAAGATTCCGGGTGGTAGAACAAGAAGTTACGAGGAGGCATAGAAGAAATATGCATATAACGTTTCTTCTTTGTGAATTATGCATTCTGTACATCTTCATCAGCGCTCCCATTGAACGTGGATGTTTCCGAGATTCTTCGTCGCTACGCTCCTCTGAATGACAAAAATAGAGCAATGAATGAACGTTCATTTGCGATATATTTTTAAATTTATTCATCATTGTCTTTCCGTTTAAAGATAAACAACTCGCCCAATTTGCTCACTTTCCGACGAAGCACAATACCCACACCCGTTTCAATGACTTCACCTTCGAGGATGCTTTCGTAATTCTTGTCATGGAAAAGTTTCACATAGCGGGTACCACTATTGTCGAGACGATACTCTATAGACACATTGTCTATGAAGGTTTCGTCTTGCTGTACATTTCCTCCGGTCGATACGGTTCCCCCGATTACGATGCGGAAACGATTGTTCCAGAAACGTTTGGCAAATTGGAAATTATAGTCAGTACGCTTGCTACCGCTTTCAGCATCATCCACCGTTTCCATGCCCAGACTTACATCGAGGGTTTTCCCTGCAATGTCGGATATCTGATTCTGCAAATAAGAGTTCAACACATTGTTTACTTTGTATCCTCCCGTCGAGTTGCCCTCAGCCATGTACATGCCGGTCACCAGCATGGTTACAGCCAACTTGTTACGTTCTTCGGCACTCATGGCAGTGAGTTGTTCCTGTACGGAGGCATCTTCAGGAGCCTCAAGGGTAAAGGCAAGCCCCAAATTCTCCAGACGTTCGCTCAAGGCAATTCCCACATCAAAGCTCACCATACGGGGAGTCTGTCCATCCTCTCCTACGGTTGCCCTTACCCGTTCAGTAGCTTTGATGCCTAAAGTAGGGTTCATGGCATTCCCCGTCCACTCTACATAACTGCCATTCTGTATGGTAAAGGTCTTGAGAGGGATAACAGGTATTTCGTATTTCATCTCACCGCTGATGAGGGAATATCGGCCGTTCAAGAGCATCTGTCCTTGTGGAGTGTATTGGAAGGCCAAGTCACCCCCACCTTCAAATTCCATGTAATTGGAGCCATCGGGGGTAAGAAGCACATGCGCCTGCACAGCCTGGTCTATATGTATGGTCATGGCAATGTCTATGCCATTCAGTGCCACTTTTTCTTCTACCGGTTCTACAGAAGTGGTATCGTTGAAGTTCACAAAGGTCACCATCTCTCCCAGGCGGTCGGTCACCACCAAAGGCGATTCCTTCAGCACATAAGTAAAGTCGGTCTTTCCTTGTATGTTCATGTTTCCCCGCATGGCCAGTTCGTCCATCGGCCCTCGAAGAGTAGCATCCACATCCACAAATATCTTGCCATACATGGTAGCCCTCCGGTTCTTGGGGGCATTCATCAGTTCGTAGTCATTTGCCTTCATCTTCAAATCTACACTCATGTTCTCCAAATCGCTCATGTCCACATAACCATTAATGGCAAAAGGTGCCTTCCCCTTGGTGTAGATATTATAGTTGGTAAAGGTCATCTTACTGTCCACCATCTGCACCGGCTTGTCATCAAAACGGAACATAAGCGACATATCCGGTAAGGTCATGGAAACACTGTCCATAGCCAATCCTCCGTTGAGTACCGGATGTGTGGGGGTGCCGTTCATGGCAAGCGTTCCGTTCATCCTTCCTGCAAATTCCACCATCTTGTCGGGTACAAAAGGATTGATGACATACAGAGGGAAATCCATCAGGTCCAAATCCCCTTCCAAATTGTCATTACCCTCCACATCCATCCGGTAAAGTCCGCCCACATGCATAATTTCTCCGCCATTATGACTGACAAACGCATCTACATGGTGTTCTTGATTATTGCCGGGCAGATATACCCCACTCATTTCCCAGTTACCTAAAGGAGTCTTTTCGTAGATAAAGTCCTCCATACGCAGGTCGGCACTGACGGTCATCTGGTTATCCTTGTCTATGTAGTGGGCTTCCCCTCCCAACCAACCTTCCATATCTGGCATATAAGGCAAAATACGACGGAACTCACGCAGATTGATGCGCGAAAGTTCTACCGTCATATCCTGACTGGCCAACGTATCCTCCCGATTGGTATAGAAGCTGATGCCTGTACCTTCATTATCATACAGCCGTACATCGGCAAAGATGCGTCCACGGTCGGTCAGGTAGATGTAATTGCGTTCATTCAGAGTAAAGGGGCGGTACACCAAAGTAGGCTCTTCGGGGAAGAAACGCAAACGAATCCCCCTTCGTCTAAGTTCGGCCATCAATCCCAAATGTACCCCTGTTTCTTTCTTTGCATTGAGATAATCCACCAGCACTTGCGCACTTCCGTTCCGCACATTACCGTCCACTCCCACTTCAAAAGCTTCCTGCCCTTTCTTAGGGCCGCTGATTACCCCTGCCTGCCAGTTGATACCCAAAGTATCGTGCTGCATGTCAAAGTAAATGGTATCGAGGGCCAAGCTGTCGGTATGCATACCATAGATGTAATTCTCACCATTCAGTCCCTCTTCGGGAGAAGCGGTCACATCCATATAGAGCTTGTCATACGAAAAACCCAAGAAGCTCAAGTAGTTGCAAATAGGATTATCTTTTCCCGAAGTAACTTTCAGTGCCATATCGGGCAACAAAGCCTTGAGTGCCTGTTGGTCTATGGTCTTGGTATTCCATTGTTCGGCTGCAGCATTCATAAACACATCGGCTTGCGTCATCAGTTCTTCCACATACCCACGGGCATTCATGTTCATATCGAGGTCGCCTGCACGGACATAGGCCCGGGTAGAATCCGTAGCTGTAGCAAAGCCCACATAGAGGTCTTTGGTCTTGAATGTACGTTTCGGTGCCTTGACAGATGTATTGGTCATGGAGGCCTCGAGTTCATAACGCTTCTGCAAGTCGGTTTGGAATGCAAAGTCAAACCGGTGCGAAGTGGTGAATGCCTTGTCCATCAGGTTCATGGCCTGCCAATCCAATTTGGCCACCTCCATCTTCAGTTGGGCGGCTATATCGTTCGGCTTCAAATGTCCGTCCAAATGGGCACGTATGTTCATGGCACTGTTGTCGGCCGTCAGTGCAGCATTCAATTGATGTTGGGCCAAGCCGGCCGACAAATCGTATCCACTTAGTTTATAGGTGGCATAATGCACCCGGCCGATGTGTCCTTGTGCCTCCATCCGGGTTTGTGGCGCAAAGAAATCAAATCCCTCCCCTTCCACCCTCATCGAGGCGGTAATACCAAAGATAGAGTCGTTAGGCAGGAATTGGTGTACATCCAGATTCTTGATATCCGCTTCTACCAAATAAGCATCGGTCGACAGGTTATAACGGGCATCAAGTGTCACTACCGTATCGGCTTGTTGGGTAAGTGTATCGGGCAGGGCCAGTATCATACCGGCTGCCATTTGCGAGCCTTCCACCACGGCCTTCCCTTGTAAGGAAGTACCTGTAGGTATGGCTATTCCACCGGTCATGGCAGGTAGGAACGAGAGGTCGTCCGCCAAAGCCGAGAGGGTAAGGTCACCTCCCCTTCGCAAGGAATCGGTCAGATATTTCAGTTCGCCTTGCGTACGGATGTCCAAGGCATCGGGAAGTGTAGCCGACAAAGTACGCAACTGCAAATGATTCAGGTCGCCCTCCACATCGGCACGTAGTTGCAGGGGAGCATCGGGATAGTGCTTGATAAAGGTAGAATCGAGCACAGTTCCTGTCAGCAAAGCCACATCCTGTTTGCCGATGTCCGCCTTCAGGTGGGCCGCGATGGCCGATGAAGGCTTCATTTCCATCAAATCCCAATCGAGTGAAGCATCTGCCTTTAAAGTAGAAGCATTTGTACGCATATCCAAAGAAGGGATTCTAATCTGATGTCTATCGGCAACCACCTTGGCATAAGCAGAAAGCAGTTCCAGCCCTGTTGTCTTTTCCGCCCAATCAAAACGGCTCACCGTAGCACGTATGTCGCGATTGCAATAATACACCGAGTCCACCTGCAAGTCAATGCTTTGCAGGTTCAAGGTAGTATCCATGGCCAATGCCCCTTCCTCGATATTGAACGAGCGTACAGCGTACGACGATTCATGCAAGTCTATGTATCCGTTCCTCAAGGTAGACGAAGCCAACGAAACCTTCATATCCAGATTGTCGTGCGGCATCTTCAGCCCCACGCTGACATTTTCCAAGGCTATCTTGCGTAAATCAATCTTCCAGTAAAGCGTATCAGTAGCAGTGGAATCGGGTGTTTCGGCAGTATCCGTCAAGCAGATTTCCAAATCGGTATCCTTGATGGAAAACTCGTCTATCACAGCCTTTTCCGGGTCGAACACCACCCCATGACTTTCCAAGAAGAGTTCTCCCAAATGGCCGTCTACCGCCATTCCTGGCACAAAATCACCCGTATGGATATCGGCCTTCCGTATGCGTATGCCATCTATTTCCACTTCTTTCTTCAGCAACGGAAGCATCTGCACGCTTACGTCCAGGCGTTGCAGACGCAACAAGGTATCTCCCTTTTCGGGACTGACTGCCTGCACCTCCTTCACCACCAAATCCAAGGGGAAAGAAAGTGTAATTCTCCCTACGGTTATGTTCAGTCCTGTGGCCTCGCCGGCTATCGTTGCCACCTTATCTACGACAAAATTTTGTACGGGAGGCAGATAGAGCAACATACAAAGCACCAAAAACAGGATGAATGGCGAAGCTATGAGCCACATCCACCATCGGCTTTTCCGTTTCTTGGCAAGTATTTCGGGAACTTGATTTTCCATCGTTGCAAACATTTATGCAAACGTAAACAAATTTATTGAGATTATGGTTCTTTTTCCCGAATTTTAAGAAATGAAAACAATAACTTGCCTAATACATCGTGAGATACGGGGTAATAAAAACCTGAATACGCATAGAAAAAAGTACCCGTATCGGGCTGATATGAAAAGTACAATGCGGCACTACACAAAAGTACAGTGCCGCACTATACAATAGTGTAATGCCGCACTGCACTTTTGTGTAGTGCCGCACTGTACTTTTGTGTAGTGCGGCATTATACTTCTACATCTGCCCCGA
>CAZFDP010000041.1:0-11238 GCA_964518185.1 uncultured Phocaeicola sp.
GAATAAAGTGGGGCAGGGTAAAGTCACTATTCATCAAGACCCCAAAATTGATGCTCTTTTAGGTGTTGTTCATCAGCAAACGATGGATGATGGTGAACCTAAAGTGTTGAAGAGCAAGGGATACCGCGTGCAAGTGTATGCCGGTAATGGTTCGCGTGTGGCACGTGATGAGGCTAATGAGATAGCCAAACAAGTGCAACAAACTTTCCCTGAAATGACGGTCTATACTTTCTTTCGTTCGCCTCGTTGGTTGTGCCGGGTAGGTGATTATCGGAGTGTGGAAGAAGCCGATGCTGCTATGCGCCAGCTCAAGAATATAGGAAAATTCAAGGAAGTGTCCATTGTTCGTGAACAAATTAATATCCCGTTAGACTGATATGGAAGAATTGATGCATCCTGAGTGGTCGGCCGAAAAGATTGCTGCATTGAAAGGACATTACGAAGCCATTCTTTCCTTGTTGGGCGAAGATGTTCAACGGGAAGGATTGTTGAAAACTCCCGAACGGGTAGCCAAGGCTATGCTTACTTTGACTCGTGGTTACGCTCAGGACCCTAACGCCATTCTCAATGCTGCCAAGTTTAAGGAAGAGTATAGCCAGATGGTTATTGTAAAGGATATCGATTTCTTTTCATTGTGCGAGCACCATATGCTTCCTTTCTATGGTAAGGTGCACGTAGCTTATATTCCCAACGGTTATATCACCGGACTCAGTAAAATAGCCCGTGTGGTTGATGTGTTTTCTCATCGTTTACAGGTGCAGGAACGGATGACACTCCAAATCAAGGAATGTATCCAGCAAACATTGAATCCGTTAGGTGTCATGGTAGTGGTGGAAGCCAAGCACATGTGCATGCAGATGCGTGGGGTGGAAAAGCAGAACTCTGTGACAACTACTTCCGATTTTACAGGTGCCTTCAATCAGGCAAAGACCCGCGAAGAATTCATGAACCTCATACAGCATAACTGATTGGGCAGTTATGCTTTCATGACTACACGGTCGCCGGCTCTTTTGGCCAGTTGCTTCTGCATCTCGGTCAGTTCCTTGTAGTGTTCCATTACTTTCAAGCATTTCTCTATATTTCCCGCTACTTCCGGCAGATTCAGTTGTTGCATGGTCTGTTTCATTTCCTCTTCCAAAACGGAGAGCTTGAAATTGATAAGCAATTGGGGAACCAATTCGTGCAGGCGTTCTTCATCCTTGGTTAGTGCTTCTTCATTACTTTTGCTCAACTGATACTTGTCATTTATCATTTCTGCGGCCAACCGGCTTATATCGGCATCTGTATGTGTCAGGAAATAGCGTTCGGTTGAGAATCCCTGGTCGTGCAGATGTTTTTTGGCTTCTTCCAGTAGTCTGCGATGTTGCGGATTGTGGAATGACAGTTCATCTTGTTGCAAGTCCATTGAAATGTATTCCGTTACGGTAATGGGTATAGTATCTCCTTCTTCCGACTCTACGTAACACACAATTCTTTCTCCGTAACGTATCAAAATTTTGACCAGTTCCAACTCTTTGGTATAGAAAGGCAGATTCTGCCCATTGGTGGTGGGGATGTAGCTTTCGCGCATCAATACTTCCGGTATTTCTTCGGGTGGGAAAGGGGGAGGTACCCATCCTTCATCGGGAACCGTTTCGGGTGGTGGAGGAGGTGTTTGCAGAACATTTACCTTTTCGGCTTCTTCACGTTCCTTACGACGTTGTTCCACGTATTCATCCTTGCGTTGCTGTACAGTCTTTTTGATTTCGTTCTGGATAATCCGTTCGTCCATATTCAGCAGCGATGCACATTCCTTCAAACAGGCATACCGGATTACTTCATTGGGAATCAAACCGATACTTCGTGCCATGTCTGATATTAGCGTTGCTCGTTTGATAGGGTCGTTTTGGGTATCCTTCAGCAACAGGTTGGTCTTGAAGCGGATGAAGTTCTCCTCATGGTCGGTTATGTATTGTTGGAATTCCGTGGCATTGTGCTTCCGTGCAAAGCTGTCAGGGTCATCTCCATCGGGCAGGAGCAGTACCTTGATGTTCATGCCTTCGGCCAGCAGCATATCTATACCTCGGATACTGGCTTTGATGCCTGCCTCGTCACCGTCGTACAATAAAGTTATGTTTGAAGTGAAACGGTGTAACAGCCTGATTTGTTCCTCGCTCAGTGCTGTACCCGAGTTGGCCACTACGTTTTCCAGTCCGCATTGATGCATGGCTATGACATCCGTGTATCCTTCTACCATGTATACACAGTCGTTTTTTACGATGGCACTTTTAGCCTGATAGATGCCATACAGTTCCCTTCGTTTGCTGTAGATTTCCGATTCGGGAGAGTTGATATACTTTTGACTTACTCCTTTAGTCCGGCTATCGAGTACACGGCCTCCGAATCCCAATATTTTCCCGCTTACGTTGAACCATGGAAAGATGACACGTCCCCAGAAACGGTCGCGTAAGGTTCCGTCCTCCTTTTCATAGCACAGTCCCGTCTTTATCAGGTAATCCTTTTGGTATCCTTTTTTCATTGCTTCACGTGCCAGTGCGTCCCTTTCGGTGGTGCTGTATCCTAACTGGAACTTCTTCACAATGTCATCGCGTATGCCACGTTGGCGGAAATATGCCATCCCGATGGCCTTTCCGTCGGCATGATTGTATAGTGTATCCTGAAAATAGTTACGTGCAAATTCGTTTACCACAAAGAGGCTTTCGCGTACGTTCTGTGCCTCTTTCTCTTCGGTGGTCAATTCGCGTTCCTTTATTTCTATGTGATACTTCTTTGCTAACCAACGAAGTGCTTCGGGGTAGCTCATTTGTTCGTGCTCCATAATGAAGTGCACGGCATTCCCTCCCTTTCCACACGCAAAACATTTGCATAGTCCCTTGGCCGGTGATACATAGAAGGAAGGTGTCTTGTCATCATGGAATGGACACAATCCTACAAAGTTTACCCCTTTCTTCTTGAGGGTGACAAATTCCGATACCACATCTACTATCTGTGCGGCATCCAGTATCCGTTCTATGGTGGGCCGGTCTATCATTCGGATTCGATATAGATAAAGTTGTACAAAGGTAAGCAATTATCGAATATTTAATCCTATTGAAGATGGATGTTAACGGAATTTAAGAAAAAAATCGTTATATTTTTCTTGTGTCTATACTATATTTTTAATAACTTGCCGCAGTTTAACAATAAGAAAAGAAAATAATCATGAAAAACACCCAAACTTTAGTTGTCATTCTATTTTCGGTTCTCTGTGTATTTTGGTCCTCGTGCCAAAAGGTATCAGAGGAATCGGTTACCGACAGTACCCAATTGCTGAAAATAAAGCCTCGTTCTTCGGGGAATGTTCAGATAGATTATCCGTTATATTTATATGCATTCGACGGGAATGGAACGTGCAGTGCATCACAGATTATCCGGCAGGCCGGTGATACCATCAGCTTAAAATTGGCCCCCGGAGAATATCGTATTGTAGCTTTCTCGGGCGTTTCTGGAGGATATATAATCCCCGATAAGCCCAATGCCTTGGAAGAGATAACCTTACAGAGTACTTATGGGGCAACCACACCTATGATGATGGGAAAGGCAGATGTAACCATCGGCAAGAAGGCAACTACACTGAACATTACATTGACGTATGCGGTAACTGTTGTATCGGTAGCCTTGAATGGTGTACCTGATGAGGTGTCGGCTGTACAACTCACCTTGTCTCCCATGTATGGTGCCTTGTGTATGAATGGAGAGTATAGTAATGAATCGTATAAGATAGAAATTCCTTGCAAACAGGAAACAGGCGGTAAATGGGCGGCTGATTCTGTCTATGCTTTTCCTGGCAGCGGCAATCAAACGGTCTTTTCTATATTGGTTACCCAGAAAGACAATACTCAAACTACTTATGCATATACATACCAGGGCAAGCCGGAAGCAAACCGTCCGTTTAATGTCAGTGGGAATTATACAGGTAGCGTAATGGTTGGAGGAGAGATTCTTGTTGAAGGATGGGGCACCCCCATCGATGTGGAATTTGATTTTGGAACGACCTCCAATGATAATACAAATAATAATCCGTCCGACGGAGGTGATATACAGGTTGGTAAAATCTGGAATAATGGAATTGTGGTGGAAAACAAAGAAGGGACAGTGCTGCTGATGAGTTTGGGAGAATGGCAATGCTATTCCAAAGAACTTGCGGAAACTTTGGAAGAACATGCTGTAGATGGTTGGCTGTTACCAAATGAATCACAAGCCCGATTGTTGAACAGCACTTTCCAGGGAGAAAGTTTGACTGCCCTTAACGAAACCTTGGAAGCGGAAGGTTATGATATCATCAACGTAGATAAACGATATTTGTACGATAATGAAGGTGAAGTTTATGCTTTTGGATTCAAACCTACTTCCAAGTTTTTGGCAGCAGGCACACAAACCAAGTATCGTGTACGTTTGGTAAAGGCTGTTGCCAATGCGGCAAACTAATTGTTGTAAACCGTGCCTAAAAAATAAGGTGGATGCGCATCGGCACATCCACCTTATCTATAATATTGCGTATAATTAGAAGGTAATGTCAAGTGAAGCACCTATCACATCGTTCTTACGAGTATAAATGTCTTTACCGTAGTTATTGACTACTTCGTGTTCATCATAGAATGAATGCATGTAACCTACATTCAATTTCATCTTTTCGTTGAACTTGTATGCACCACCGATGCAAAGACCATACGAGTTGATGTTGAAGCTGGTGTCTACCATGTCGGCATCGTCAAAGCCATATTGTGTACGTTGGCCGCCACAGCTTAACAAGATTTTATCGTTTACATCCCATTCTATACCTAACAAGGCTTCCCAAGTATTATCACCCTTCACGATAGGAGTACCCTTAGCATCCTTGTCCCAGTAATAATGAAAACCTGCATTCAAGCGAACGTTAGACAATTCATATTGAGCGCCTAAGGTCAACAAAGCAGGAATGTCCGAACGAACCTTGTTGCCATCTTTGAAGTTTTCCATCATATTATCTACGTCAGGACTATTGTCTGCATCGTTTTCGAGGTTAATCTTGGTACGGAATTCATACTTGGCAGCCAAGTTCAGCTTACCCAATTTCCAGTCTACACCAATGATTGGTGTGAAACCGGTAGCACTCTGCGAACAATCCAACAAAAGATCATTCGATTGGATTTGGTTAGGCACAACAGTACCACCCATAGCTTCAGGAAGCTTCACATCACCATTAATACCAGTGATACCACCTACATAAGAACAACTTGCCAATACGGTACGAATACCACCGAATACAGAGAAGTTGTCGGCCAGCTTGTAAGTACCACCCACTTGAATGCCATAGAAATATTGTTCGCCGGTCAATTTCTGATTCAAGCCATAACGGGCCACAGAAGCACCCGGAATCAAAGCATTTACACCTGCAACAGCGTTGCTATACACCAATTTCTCGAACATAGGCAAACCATTGTCGAACTCGCACTTACCGCCACCGCCACCTACAGCGAACTGGGCAGAAACCGACCACTTGTCGTTAATTACATAAGCGGCTTGAAAAGAAGGAATGATGGGAGCCGTGGCTACACCTTCAAAATCTTTTGTCTGCACTCCACCATTCAGAGGGTAAGCGGCAAAAGTAGAGTTGATTTGTCGCTTCTGGAAAGCAGCCTGCCAGCTGATTGACAAATGAAAGCCTTCCGGCAAGAAAGCGATACCAGCCGGATTGCTGTATACACCGTCTATAGCGATAACTGCATCGCGTGCGGGATTACGAAGATAAGCAGCGTTCTGATTAGTATTGGTGAGAATACCACCTGCAAAAGTTGGAATTGAAACCATTAGCGCCATAGCGCTCATCAAGAATAATTTCTTCATTTTTTCTTTTATTAATTGATTTTCGGCTGCAAAGGTAGTGTAAAATTACACATTATGCAAATAAATGTGCAATAATATGATGTATTCGTTGGAATTTATAACGGTTTCAAAAGAAACTTTCGTTTGGTGGGTTATGTAAATGATAAGGTTATTTTTTTTGTAGAAAGATAAGAATAATATAGAATATATATTGCATGAAAGTCTATTGATAGAAGAACTAAAGGTTAATTATAACTTCTGATTGTCTAATCATAAGTTGTGATTATGTAATCGCAAGTTGTGATTGACTGATTATAAATTGTGATTAAGTTTTATGACGCTTGCTATATGAATTTGGTTTCACTTAAAGAATATGAATAGTCAGGTCTTCGTTATGTTATATGGGGCGAAATGTGTACCTTTGCAGGCTTTTTAGATATACCTTATTATATATGTATAGCAATAAAGAGATTTGGAATGTAAGTTATCCCATTTTGCTGGCCTTGTTGGCGCAAAATGTAATAAATGTGACCGATACTGCTTTCCTTGGCCATGTGGGCGAAGTGGAGTTGGGCGCTTCGGCTATGGGTGGGCTATTGTACATTTGTATCTTTACCGTAGCCTTCGGGTTCAGTACAGGCTCACAGATTTTGATTGCACGTCGTAATGGTGAAGGCCGGTATAAGGATGTAGGGCCGGTTATGATGCAGGGATGCATGTTCCTTTTGCTGATGGCTGCCGTATTGTTCGGTCTTTGTCAATGGTCGGCTCCCCGGATAGTCCGTATGCTTATCTCATCGGATGCCATCTACGAAGGTACATTGGAGTTTCTGCATTGGCGCATGTTCGGGTTCTTCTTTTCCTTTGTGAATGTCATGTTTCGTGCTTTATATGTGGGTATTACCCGTACCAAAGTTCTTACTGTCAATGCCATTGTCATGGCGCTTGTCAATGTCTTTTTAGATTATGCCCTTATCTTCGGTCATTTTGGATTGCCGGAAATGGGGTTAAAAGGAGCTGCCATAGCCTCCGTATTGGCTGAAGCTGCCTCTACTCTTTTCTGTATAATCTATACATGGGTTTGTATAGACTTGAAGAAATATGGGCTCAACCAGTTACCTTATCCGGACATTAACCTGTTGGGACGTATTCTTGGCATTTCGTGTTTTACCATGGTACAGTACTTCTTGTCTATGGCTACTTGGTTCGTATTCTTTTTGGCCATTGAACGGTTGGGACAACGCGAACTGGCTATAGCGAACATTGTACGGAGTATCTATATCGTCATTCTTATACCGGTGCAGGCTCTCTCTACCACCGCCAATACCTTGGTGAGCAATCTTATCGGTGCCGGTGGTATTGATCATGTAATGTCTCTTATGAAGCGTATATCCAAGGTTTCTTTCTTTGTGGTGATGATTTGTGTAGTCCTGTTGGTAGTGATGCCGCAAGTCTTTCTGTCCATCTATTCCGGGGATACCGCTTTGCAGGTTGAATCCATTCCTTCGCTCTATGTCATTGGAGGCGCTATGCTTATTGCTTCCGTGGCTAATATTTATTTCAATGGAATCTCGGGTACGGGGAATACACAAGCAGCCTTGTATCTTGAAACGGCTACCTTAGTGGTCTATGCAGTCTATGTATGCTGGGTAGGTTTGATACTGAAAGCTCCCGTGGCCGTATGCTTCACTACCGAGGTCTTATATTACGGATTATTGTTGCTTACCAGCATAATTTACTTGAAAAAAGCAAATTGGCAGAACAAGTCCATTTAGTTATGAATCTTTTTTATTAATTTTGCCGCTCAATAGTTTGAGAAATAATAAATACTGATATATGTTCGATAATTTAAGTGAAAGACTGGAACGGTCTTTTAAGATTCTGAAAGGTGAAGGTAAAATCACCGAAATTAATGTAGCGGAAACCCTAAAGGATGTACGTCGTGCTTTGCTCGATGCTGACGTAAACTACAAGGTAGCCAAGAACTTTACCGATACCGTCAAGGAAAAAGCCTTAGGACAAAATGTGCTTACAGCTGTAAAGCCCAGCCAGTTGATGGTGAAAATTGTACACGATGAACTTACCCAATTGATGGGGGGAGAAACAGCCGAACTGAAATTAGAGAACAAGCCAGCCGTTATCTTGATGTCGGGTTTGCAAGGTTCGGGTAAGACTACCTTTACCGGTAAGTTGGCCCGCATGCTCAAGACCAAGAAAAACCGCAAGCCATTGTTGGTAGCCTGTGACGTATATCGTCCTGCCGCCATCGAACAGCTTAAGGTATTGGGCGAACAAGTGGGTGTTCCTGTGTATAGCGAACCCGATAGTAAAGACCCTGTTCAGATTGCACTCAATGCCATCAAGGAAGCCAAAGTACGCAGCAACGACTTGGTAATTGTCGATACAGCCGGTCGTTTGGCCATCGACGAACAGATGATGAACGAAATCGAAGCCATCAAGCGTGCCATCAATCCCGACGAAACCTTGTTTGTAGTCGACTCCATGACCGGTCAAGATGCCGTGAACACCGCTCGCGAGTTCAACGAACGTCTCGACTTCGACGGTGTGGTACTGACCAAGCTCGACGGTGATACCCGTGGTGGTGCTGCCCTTTCTATCCGTACTGTAGTCAGCAAACCCATTAAGTTTGTAGGTACCGGTGAAAAGCTCGATGCCATCGACCAGTTCCATCCCTCGCGTATGGCCGACCGTATCCTCGGTATGGGTGACATCGTTTCGCTCGTTGAACGTGCGCAGGAACAATACGATGAAGAAGAAGCCAAGCGTCTGCAGAAGAAAATCCAAAAGAACCAGTTCGACTTCAACGACTTTTTGGGACAAATCCAACAAATCAAGAAGATGGGTAACCTGAAAGACTTGGCAGCCATGATTCCGGGTGTAGGCAAGGCCATCAAGGACATTGACATTGACGACAATGCCTTCAAGAGCATCGAAGCCATTATCTACTCCATGACTCCCGAAGAACGCAAGCGTCCTGAAATTCTGAATGGAAGCCGCCGTAACCGTATTGCCAAAGGTAGTGGTACCAACCTTCAGGAAGTAAACCGTCTGCTCAAACAGTTCGACCAGACTCGCAAGATGATGAAAATGGTTACCGGCAGCAAGATGGGTAAGATGCCTGGTATGGGATTTCCGGGTATGATGCCGAAATTGAAACGATAACCTTTTAATATAATATATATGCAACTGATTGACGGAAAAGCCATATCGGAACAAGTAAAGCAGGAAATAGCAGCCGAAGTGGCTGATATTGTAGCTCGTGGAGGCAAGCGCCCCCATTTGGCTGCCATCCTCGTAGGGCACGACGGGGGTAGTGAAACCTATGTAGCAGCCAAGGTCAAGGCTTGCGAAGTATGCGGATTCAAATCTACCCTGATTCGTTACGAAGCCGATGTTACTGAAGAAGAATTGTTGGCCAAAGTACAAGAATTGAACAACGATGCCGATGTAGACGGGTTCATTGTACAGCTTCCCTTGCCCAAGCATATCTCCGAACAGAAAGTTATCGAAACCATTGATTATCGTAAAGATGTGGACGGTTTCCATCCCATCAATGTAGGGCGCATGAGTATTGGTTTGCCTTGCTATGTATCGGCCACCCCTAACGGTATTCTGGAACTTTTGAAGCGTTACAACATCGAAACCCAAGGTAAGAAATGTGTGGTATTGGGTCGTAGCAACATTGTAGGTAAGCCCATGGCCAGTCTTATGATGCAGAAGGCTTATCCGGGTGATGCTACCGTTACCGTATGTCATAGCCGTAGCAAAGACTTGATTAAAGAATGTCAGGAAGCCGATATTATTATTGCCGCTTTGGGACAGCCTAACTTTGTCAAGGCCGAAATGGTTAAGGAAGGTGCTGTGATTATCGACGTAGGTACCACTCGTGTACCCGATGCTACCAAGAAAAGTGGATTCAAACTTACCGGGGATGTCAAGTTTGACGAGGTAGCCCCCAAATGCTCTTTCATTACACCCGTTCCCGGTGGTGTAGGTCCTATGACCATTGTTTCATTGATGAAGAACACCCTTCTGGCTGGTAAGAAAGCCATCTATCAATGAGAATCTACCTATTGATATATATATTAATGTATAGCGTAATCCTCTCCGCCCAAGAGAGGATTACGCTATTATTTGTTGGCGACCTGATGCAACACGGCGAACAAATCAAAGCCGCCCGCACCTCAACAGGCTACGACTACTCCGATTGCTTCAAACATGTCAAGGACGAAATCAGCCGGGCTGATATAGCCATCGGCAATCTCGAAGTCACCTTAGGTGGAAAACCTTATCGAGGTTACCCCTCTTTCAGTGCACCCGACGAATACTTGCATGCCATCAAAGAAGCCGGTTTCGATGTACTCCTAACCGCCAACAACCATTGTCTTGACCGCCAAAGTAAAGGTTTGAAACGCACTATTCACCTGCTCGACTCTTTACAAATACCCTATGCCGGCACCTATCGCCATCCGGAAGAACGTAATAGACGTTATCCGTTACTTATCGAGAAAAATGGTTTTCGCATCGTCCTATTAGCCTACACCTACGATACCAACGGCCTCCGTCCCCAAGCGCCTAACGTAGTAAACTACATCGACAAGGAGCAGATCAAGGCCGACATCTATGCAGCCCGACTGTTACGCCCCGACGCTATCATTGCCTGTATGCATTGGGGAATAGAATACCGTTCCCTACCCGCCAAAGCCGAAAAAGTGTTGGCCGATTGGTTGATTTCACAAGGAGTAGACCACATCATTGGTTCACATCCGCATGTACTACAACCCATGGAAGTAATTCCCGACAAACACACTCCCAATCGTCATGCAGTGGTTTACTCGTTGGGTAATTTCATTTCTAATATGTCAAAGGAAAAGACGGATGGTGGTGCTATGGTAAAATTAAAATTAAAGAAAATGGGAAGCATCACCCGTATGGATTCCTGCCAATATGCTTTGGTGTGGACTTCACGCCCCCTTTTAAGCAAAAAGCACAATTACGAAGTCTATCCTGCCACCCATATCAGCAAACCACTTAAAGATGAAGAGTTTACCCTTATGAAACGCTTCCTTGTCCAATCTCGCTCGTTATTCAACCAACATAATATTGGTATAAAAGAATACCTTTTCGAATAAAAAAGTTGCCTAAAAGTTTGCAGATTCAAATAAAAGTCGTACCTTTGCATCGCTTTCGAAAGGAAGTCTCTAAATGGTGACTATAGTTCAGTCGGTTAGAGCGTCAGATTGTGGTTCTGAATGTCGTGGGTTCGAATCCCACTAGTCACCCCAAAAAATCCTTGATAATCTTACGATTATTGAGGATTTTTTTATGTGGTCTTTAATGTAAGCGGAACCTTGATATGACATTGTAGGGGCT
>CAZFDP010000042.1:0-11214 GCA_964518185.1 uncultured Phocaeicola sp.
ATGATAAGTTTGTACCATTGGACGTTATTCAACAGTCTAATATGGAGGAACTTAAGCTTCAGGAAATTAAAGATAATATCGTAGAATTGGCCAAACAAAAGAATACGATATCAGATCATACCAACATTTCTGTAAATGCGAAGGTCGTGTCTGATATAGATGCCGATGGAAATAAGGTGATGAATTATATTATCGATTTCTCTTATGAAGTCGAAAAAGGTTTCTCAGGACAAGAAGATTTTGGCCCGGGTAAATTCAAGGTTGAAGAATCCGGTGCGGCTTTATCTATGTTGGATATTATTAAAACAGCTTTTGAAACCGAATTTGCACCTTATGTTAAAGAAGGTAAGAAGTTGATAGTGAAAACAACAGGTATGGCGGATGCACTTCCCATCCATGGGAAAATAGCTTATGACGGATGTTATGGTGATTTTGTAAATGAACCGATTTATAAGAACAATGATTTGAGCAACATAACCATAACACAAGCAGATGGCATTACGGAAAATGAACAGTTGGCATTCCTTAGAGCGGTTGGAATGGAAAAACATATTACTAAGAATATACCAAGTTTCTCTACAATGAACACGGATTATCGTCACTATATCAAATTGACAGAAGGTAAAGGAGGCGAATTTCGTAGAATTAGTGTAGAACTGACTTTTGTTGGGGCATTCTAAATAGAGGAGGTATATAATGAAGAAGAAGATATTGATATTATTGTGCTTAGTTTTCTCGGTTGGGGGAAACGTTGTATGCGGTCAGACTCTTGAGCGTGCCGAGGCAGAATATGTAAAGTTCAATAATATGCGACTGCAAGGAGGTGCAAAGGAAGATATGTATTCCGTACTTATGCAATGTTATAATGATTATGTGGAAGTGGTGAAAGGTAATTCTCCAGATTCACCCGAATACAATCAAGCGAAAAGAGGATTAAGGAATATTTATTCCTTTCTTCAGATGGCTGCCGCCCATTATTCAAGCAGAGGAAACAATAATGTGGCATTAACGTTTGTGCAAGCCTATATGGATATTCCATTGATGGCAGAGTTTAAAGGTGAATCTTTCACTCGCGACAATCAGTTTCCGACTATGGCTTATATTGCTGCTGCAGGTTCTTTCAATAGAGGTAATTATAATAAAGCGATTGCTTATTTTGACGTTTATCTTGAAACGGAAGATAAGAAAATGCGTCAGGATGTCTATACGGGTATGGTCGATGCTTATAGAAAACTTGAAAAATATGAATATGCTATTGAGGTTCTTAATAGGGCTACAATGGAATATCCCAATGACTTTGAATTGCTTAAAAAGGCAATCAACATTTGTCTGGAAATAGATGATCAGGACAATTTACAAAAATTTATAAGCAAAGGATTAAAATTGAATCCTAATCATGAAGCCTTACTTTTAAATCAGGGACTTCTTCATGAAAGGAAATCAGAATATCAGAAAGCTTTGAATGTATATAAGAAATTGGATGCCGTAAAACCAAATCAACTAAAAGTATATCAGCATATCGCTGAAAACTATTTCAATTTGGGCGTTTTGTATTATAACAAGGCAGATATGGAATCGAATGAAAATATTGCCAAGAAATATAGACACCAATCAAATGATTATTTTGCGGGAGCTGCGGCTACCTTGGAAACAATAACTGTTAGTCGGCCGGATTTGCTGCAATATTCACAAGCCCTGGCTGTAGCTTATAGTTGTTTGGGAAATACGAGTGAATTGGACAAAGTCAATAGAACTCTATCCGATGTGGGTGTGGAAACAGTTTCAGAAAACGTTGTTCCTCAGTATGTTTCTAATAAGACTGTCAAACAAGATGTAGTAAAACACGAAATGGAGAATAATGTTATACCTGATTGGCAGAAATATCTCAAGAACTATGTAGAAAGCAACATGAAGAAATGGATGCAGAAAGGGGAATTTGAAAATAATGCTGCATATCAATCCAGAGTTACTCAACAAAATCAGGATTTGAAATTAAAGGAATTGATGGTCCTAGCGGAAACGGAATATATAAAGACTTATGCAAAGAGTATCCGGCTTAATGATATGGTCTTGAATTCTTATGATGCAGATCATGAGACATTCAAGATAGGAAGCCGGTATGGTGATTTGGTATTGTCTGTACCCAATCAAAATAATGAAGCAATCGTATTTAAAAACAGTTGGAGTGGAATGCAGTTTAAAAACAGCCAATTCTTTATTGATAATGGAGGATTTCTGGCCATAAAGGAATTGTTGTTCGTAACTCCAACAGGTAATTCATATTTGTATGATGCAACTCAAACAGCAACATATGTTCCTTATGAAAATAAAGTAGGAGATTTTGAATGGAATAATCCTAAAGAGGATGTTTATGTTGTCACGAAGTCGGATGTTGATGTAAATATACCCGTAGCGGGTCAGGTGAATGAAAAAACATTTGCCATCATTATTGCTAATGAAAATTACACAAAAGTGGCCAAGGTTCCATTTGCAGAAAATGATGGTAAGGTATTCAGTGAATATTGCGAGAAGACGTTGGGAATCAAGAAGAATCATATCTTTACACGATTGAATGCCAGTTATGGAGACATGCTTGATGTAATGGATAAGATAAGGGAAAAGGCAATTGTCCGTCAAGGAGACATCAATGTTATTTTTTATTATGCAGGTCATGGTGTGCCTGATGAAGCTTCCAAAGAAGCATATTTAGTACCAACCGATGCCAATGCCAAGCGAATGGATGCTTGTTTCTCACTGAATCAACTATATAAGGAACTGGGTGAACTGAATGCAAAATCCGTATATGTGTTTCTGGATGCTTGTTTCAGTGGTGCAACACGTGAAGGCACCTCTGTAAATGAAGGAAGTCGTGCTATTGTAGTAAAGCCGAAACCTAATCTTCCCCAAGGAAATACGGTTGTATTCAGTGCAGTAAGTAATGAACAGACTGCCTTACCATATAAAGAAAAGTGTCATGGTATGTTTACTTATTTCCTTTTAAAGATGCTACAGGAATCGAAGGGGAATATAACATTGAAGGAGTTGAAGGATTATCTTTCAACACAAGTATCAATCAATTCAGATGAAATTAATGATAAGATTCAGACACCTACTGTGAACACATCGGTAAGCTTACGGAACAATTGGGAACAAATGAAATTGAACAATAAATAAATAGTGCAACATGAAAAAATTATTATTAAGCTTAATCCTACTATTGAGTGTCTGTAATTTGCTGGCACAGAATATAGTGAAGGGAACAGTGGTTGACAAGGACGGGAATCCCATTCCCGGAGTCAAGGTACAGATTAAAGATGGTACGGAATCCACCATTACGGAATTGGACGGTACTTTTGTGCTGGAAACGGCAAATCCAGCCAAGAAAGTCACAGTTCATTATGCCGGTATGCAATCAAAAGACCAAAAGGTTAAACCGGATATGATTATTAAAATGTCTACTTCCAATTGGTGGAATACCAAACCGGATAAATATTCTTGGATAATTTCCGTTCAAGGAGCATTCCCTGAAGAAGGAGTAAAGAATCCTTCCATCGGTTTGATGGTAGGCAGGGTAAAAAACTTTGGATGGTATTTGAAAGGTGTATATAGTAAAGGTGAATCTACGGATTGTGATTATGCCCCCCAATATTGGACTACCGGTAATGACAAACGTAGTTTCTATGCTGCGACAGCAGGTATCATTGCACGAATGAAAAGTCCAATACATCTTTATTGCGGAGCTGGATATGTAAACCGAAATGTGGCATGGGAATTGTCAGATGGTGCTTATGCAAAGCATACGGAATATTCCTATTCGGGTTTAACAGTAGATTGTGGATTAATGATAAAATTAGGGAAAATTGCCATAAACGGTGGTACTATGTATAGCATTGATGGGGGAGAATTCGTAGGAAACTTCGGCATCGGATATTGTTTCTAACTTTAAATAAATTAAGAATCATGAAAATTACTCGATATTTAACATTGACAATGTTGATGGTATTCATACTGAATGCATGTCAAGAAGTAGAATCTCCTGTCAACAATATACCGACAGTAATAACAGGTAATGTAGAGAATGTAGGTACAACTTACGCTTGCTTGACCGGAAGTTTGACTTCGTCAGCTCAATCGTATTTTTTGGTTGGCACATCGCCTGATTTGTCAAATGCCATTCAAGTAGAAGCTTTTTCTTCAAATGATAATAAATATACCTGTGAAATCGGAAATTTGTCAGGGAATACAACCTATTATTATGCTCTTTGTGCAACCGATGGACGTACTGAGATCATTGGAAATATACTTTCGTTTACTACAAAAAGTCTTCTTTCTATAGAACAGTGTATTGTTAACATGTGGGCGAACGACGGTTCTGTAAACTTCACACCAGATGACGCAATCGGTACGTTCCTGTTTAATGAAAACGATGCAGTACATCAAGATTATGGGAATATAGCTACTTATTACCGAAATTCGTCTTGGAGTTTACCTTATGAAATAGGATTCGATAACCAAACATTCAAATTATATGCTTATTATCCATATAACAAAGAAGTTGGGACTCATGCTTTTTCAGATATTCCAGTAACAGCGAAGGGAAATAATATTGATTATTTATATGGTTGCAGCGAGAATCTAAATGAAAACAATCCTAATGCACACATTGAAATGAGTCATGCTTTGAGTAAAGTGACATTCTCCATTACAAAATCTGAAAATAGTGATTTTGCTGAATGGATTACAAATGGCAATTTGAGAAACAACAATTCTAAAGCTATCAGTTGGGACGGTATTATGAATGTTGTGACAGGGGAAGTGAAACCTATATTTTATGAAAATGACGGAATTATTCGGTCTTGTGAATTCCAACCTCAGGCAGACAAAGCAAATGTTATAGAAATGTATGTTATTCCTACATCTTTTGCCAATAATGAGGTAATTTTTAATTTGAATTGGGGGAATATTGGAAGTGTTTCTTTACCGGCAGAAAAATGGGAAGCCGGTAAATGCTACGATTATCCGTTAGAAATTACAAAAACAGGACTTAAATTAGGTGAAGTAAAAGTAGAAGAATGGGTAAACAATAATGGTGGTTCAATAATAATAAATCAATAAGGACATGAAAATATATCATTTAATTATCAGCATAATGTTTTTGTTCGCTTTGACCGCTTGTAACAATCAAAGCGAAAACATTCCTATCGATAAAGAAGTTGTATTAGAAATTACTTTGAAAGAGGGTACATCACGAAATATTATAGAAGGAAGTGTACTTCCTAACGAAAGTCAAATGGGAGTTTTTGTTGTTGATTCCGATGAAAATATAATGGAAAGTAATGTACTTGTAAACTATGTAGATAAAGTTTGTCAAATGGCAGAACCTGTATATTTAAGTAAGGAAGATATGAATGTATATGCATATTATCCTTATGACAAATCAGCTTCACTAAAGAAGATTCAAGTGAATGCAGAAAACCAGATTGATTATTTATATGGATATGCAGTCAATGATAATGATGTAAAGACAACTGTGAATTCTAATCAACCTCATGCAAATATATTATTGAAGCATATCATGTCACGTATAACTTTCAATATTAAGAAAGCTGATGAGATAGAAACAGAATTATATTTTACAGACATGATGATTGAAGGTTTTAATGGCTCAGGTACATTTGATATTCAAAAAGGCGAATTCTTGTCTATGGAGAAAATAGGTTTTTCTTTGAAATTTCCGGCGGAAAGCAAGAGCGTAGATTTTTTGGCCATGCCTACAGATAATGTACAGAGTGTATATCTAAATATAGGAATCAACAACAAATCCTATGGCGTGAAATTGCCAGAAGGTACATGGGAGTCTGGACAACAATATACATATACCATTATCGTAGAAAAGGGTAATGTTTCCATTGAGACAATAGAAATTACCCCATGGAATGAAAATATAAAAGATGGTATTGAAATTAATGATAACAATTACATCGAAAATTAAGTATGAAAAAAATAATGAATGAACTAAGAAATAGTCTGCTGATTCTGATGGCAATCATCGTCACAGCTTCATGCAGCAACCACGATGATACTGTGTTTTTCTCAGAAAAGAATCTTCTGAAGGTGGAAACATATCTATTAGACAGCCGAAATGTCGTTAGTGGTACTTCATTTGAAGACGGAGACCAGATTGGCCTTTTTGTAAAAAAAGAGGATGGTACAGCCTACTCCACTATTACCAATTGTTCTAACATAAAGGCTACATATGCTCATGGAGCTTGGATTTTAGCTACAGATGTGGAACTTAATGAACAGGAAACAGCCTATGTATATGCATACTATCCCTATAATGCTGACATTCATGTGGAAGGAGATTCTATTGATATTGATATTACTCCTACTACTAATGATGGACAACCCGACTATATGTATGGTAATGCAGAAGCAAGTCGTAAGAATCCTACTGCCAAAATTATTTTCAAGCATGCATTGGCAAGACTTACATTTGCTATAACGAAAAGTGAAACAGATAAAGGTTTAGGACATATTTCACAAGTCACTTTACAAAATGCTGGAGTTTCTCAAAAACTGAACACTACAGCTGGTATACAATATAAGCCAATGGGTAAGACTGAATATATTTCTATCGCTGGAAAAATGAACTTGGCATCAGGGAACATAGCTTCTATAAAGGATTCAACTGCCATAATTATGTTGAGTACAGATTGTAAAATCAAGGCAGAAGAAGTTCAGTATATTGATATATTGGTGAATCCTGTGAGTTCTTCTGGTATTCGCCCTTCAAATATTGTAACAAATGATGTCATGGCTATTTTTATAGTTGATGGCTCTCAATATGCTTTCCCGTTGAAATATCCTAATTGGGAGGCCGGAGAGCAATATACTTACCCTATAACGATAAATAGAGAAACCATACAAGAGGCAAAGGTTGAAAAAGTTTATCTCGGATTTAATGGAGATGATGGAAAACCATTATATTGGGCATCTCATAATTTAGGGGCTAATTCCCCAGAGGATTATGGTGGATTATATGGATGGGCCGATCCGACTGGAGAAAAGACTTCAACCAATTTAAACGATTATCCTAGTACGAATCCACCGGCTGATATCAGTGGCACTGAATATGATATTGCACGGGCAATGTGGGGTGGCGGTTGGCGTATTCCATCTAATGGTGAAATGTGGAGTCTTAGAGCTAATTGTACAGATGAATGGACTTTTGTAAACGGAGTTGAAGGAGTGAAATTTACAAGTGAAGTAAATGGTAATAGCATTTTCATTCCTATGGCACCTATTCGAACAGGAGATTCCATTGTACATGGTCAACAATCCTACTATTGGTTGGATGCTATAAATAAAGAAGACCAAACATTGGCAGGAACATATTATTTGGATACTTATTGGGATAACAATTGGCCTACCGCAGGGAAAGAAAGATATTTAGGATTACCTATACGTCCTGTAACATCTGAATAACCTTTGAGCGCACCACTTGTTGAACGATATTCTATTAGTTATGATTTTTGATTCGTGAGTTTAATGATACTCAAACATATATAGAATGAATGATTATAACGTCTAGTGTTGTCCTAATTATTGATAGACTGGAAGCTTAAAATGAAATATTTGGTAATAATATTAGTCTTGTTTATACCTTTTGGGCTTTATGCCCAAAAGGTACGCAATGTGTGTGGAGAGTTCACTTACTATGCAGAAGGGAATCAATCCCCGGATGAGGCCAAACGTAATGCTTTGGAATATGCAAGAATTAATGCTATCCAAAAAGAGTTCGGCACCGTTATTACGCAAAGTACCATGCAGGAGGAAACTGCTTTGGATGGAAAAGAAAACAGTTTCTTTTCGCAATTGAATGCAAGTGAAGTAAAAGGGGAATGGTTGGAAGATGACGGTGAACCCGAATATGAACTATCGTTTGTACAAAATATGATGATTGTGAAATGTAAGGTCTGTGGAAAAGCACGCGAAATTACCAACGATGCTGCTGAATTTACTGCCACCATTCTTCGGAACGGTACAGAAGGCAAATTTGCAGACACTCGTTTCCGTGAGAACGATGATATGTATCTACACTTCAAGTCGCCGGTTGATGGTTTTATTGCAGTGTATGCAGTGGATGAATCGCTGGATGTCAGTTGTCTGTTGCCTTATCAGTATGACACAGATGGACAACAGCAAGTGAAACACAATGAGGAATACATTTTTTTCTCCATAAATAAGGCCAAAGAAGAGGCGGATTTGGTTGATGAGTATCAATTGGTTTGTAATGAAGATGTTGTGAGAAACCGGATTTATGTCATTTTTTCACCCAATTCTTTCACTAAAGCTGTAGATGAGAAAGTTAGTGATACATTGCCACGTCAGTTGAAATTTGATGATTTTCAGAAATGGCTGACAGCCAGACGTAAACGAGACATACAAATGGGGATTAAAGTAATGCATATAGATATAAGAAAATAATTGTTTAACGTAAAATTTGAATGTGATTATGAAAAAAGTTATTATGTTGCTGATGGCACTTTGTTTGTTAACTACAAATGCAGATGCCCAAAACAAAACTTTGGAAAAAGCTCGCAAAAAAGAGTACAAGACAAAGATTAAAGAGTACAAAAATGAAAACTGGAAATTATTCGGTAGTTCGAGAAGTCTTGATGTAGCTTTATTGACTCACTATGACCAATTGAATAATTTGGGTGAAGACGGACATGAAGTAGTAGGTATTGCATCCAAATTCAAGTCAAAGAATGTAGGAAGACAAATGGCAATCAATAATGCTTGTCTGACTTATGCCCAACAAGCAGGTAGTCAAGTGAAAGGTCGTATTGTAAGTGATATGGCAGGAGATGGAATTGATGCGGATGCTGAATTTGACAACTTCTATGCAGCCTACGAAAGATTGGTAGAAAAGGAAATAAAAGGGGAAATGAAAGAATCCTATTGTATAATACGTGACAATGGTGATGGTACTTCTGAAATGCAAATCTATTTCATTGTGAGCGAAAGTGCAGCAAGTAAAGCTCGTATTCGTGCTATGGAAGAAGCAGCCAAAGAAAGTGCTGCCGCACAAAAATATGCCCAAAAAGTGGCTGATTTTGTTCGTGAAGGATTTGAGGAATAATTTCAATTGTTGAGAGCAAATGAAAAGACTGTTAACATTTTTCTTTTTGTCAGTTATGGCGGGTATTATTCCTGCCATAGCTCAAAATGAGCGCTCGTCATTCGAAGAATTCAGAAAACAAGTGAGAGGAAATTTTCAGAATTTCAGGAAGAGTGTTTTAGAAGATTATGATCAGTATTTGGAAGGGATTTGGAAAGAATATAATGCATTTAAGGGTGAAGAAAGAAATCCGATACCGAAACCTAAACAAATTCCGATATCGGAAAATGCGGAACCTTTACCGTCTAAATCTCCTAAGATGCCGTCCCCAAAAGTACCGGAGCCTCAAATGGAAACATCTGATAAACTCTACTTTTATGGTCTTGAATTTGTTATGCCTTCCATAGAAATATCCAACACACTTCCGAATGGGAAAGATCAAAAGGATTATGCCAAACTATGGAAGATTTTCTCACATCACAAAATTGAAAAACAGGTACTGCCAGCATTATTGCAGACTGCCGAAGACTGTAATTTCAACGATTGGTTTACATTTGAACTTGTCCGTCAATATGTAAATACAATATTTGAAAAAGAATCATCTGGTGCACGAATCTCATTATTGCATTATTTGATGACACATGCAGGTTACGATGTACGAATTGGTTTGGAGGAAGAAAGAAATCCTGTCTTGTTTATTGCATTTGAACAAAAAGTTTATGCCAGAGGCTATTGTGTCTTTAATGATACTCCTTATTACATTTTTTATGATATAAAGGATGAACAAAATGTTTCTGGGAGCAGTAGATTCTATACATGTGACATTCCTGCAAACATACATAATGGTAAAAAGCTTAATCTTCTAATTAAAAAAGATATCATTATGCCTGATAAATCAGAGACATATCAATTTTGTTATAAAGATTTGTCAATCCAAGGCACATTGAATGCTAATGTTATACAAATGTTGCATCATTATCCGCAAATGCCCATTGAATGTTATGCAAAATCCATTATAAATACAGAACTTCGTAAAAGTATTGTCCAACAACTCATGAATCAATTACAAGCTATTTCCACTGAAACAGCTATAGATACTATTCTGCAATTCGTACAGTATGCTTTCCAATATGCAACAGATGATGAGCAACATGGATTTGAAAAACCTTATTTCTTTGAAGAAATTTTATACTATCCCCAATGTGACTGTGAAGACCGTTCTGTCTTTTATTCATATCTTCTATGGGAAGTGTTGAATGTAGAGAATCATTTGATTGAATACCCTGGACATGAATGTGTTGCAGTACATCTTGAAAATCCGATAAAAGGACATGGATATCGCTATGACAATAAGACCTTTTACATTTCAGACCCAACCTATATAGGTGCCAAGACGGGGATGTGTATGCCCAATTTTATTGAAAATAAACCGAAGATTGAATTATCTCGATGATAAACTGGAATTACGTTCCTTGGATATATGGGAAAAGGGTTATTGATTCAGATTGGTTTATAAATCTTATAGATAAAGAAACGTTTGCGGCACTCCAACACCTTGATTCACAGACAGTATGACGCAAGTGACGGAGTGAAGGGCCATTGATAGTAAAACATGGCTTTATGGAATTCCAAAGGGGAATTTTATCTTATGGAAGGAAACAAAGATAAAGCACTTGCTGTATGGAACAGGATGAAAGGTTCAAATTATGCATTATTGAATGCGGATAAGTCTAATTTCATAAAGGCGATGAATAGTGGTGATATGAACTTTATTGCAGAAGTTAAAAAGAGTGATGAAATTATTATATCAACAAAACCTTCGACTATCAGTGATGTTGATAATGCTGTAAAAATAAATGGTCTGCTAAATGATAAGACTTTTATTCTAATCCTAGCAAATGAAAATTATCGTCGTGAGGAACCTGTTCCTTTTGCTAACAATGATGGGGAAATCTTCAAGTCATACTGCTTGAATACTTTAGGAGTTCCGGAAAAGAACATAAAATACATTGCAGATGCATCGTTGAACGATTTGAAGTATAATTTGAATTGGTTGAAACAAGTGATGGAAGCATATAATGGCGAAG
>CAZFDP010000043.1:0-11197 GCA_964518185.1 uncultured Phocaeicola sp.
ACCGCCTGATGGTAGAGGTGCACTATTATGATCCGTCTAGGTTCTGTATCTTGAGCGAAGATGCCGATTGGGGTAGAAAGGAATATTTCTGGGGAGACTATTGCGTGGAAGGTTCTGACCGTAACTCATCGCACAAACCGGCCGATGTAATAAAGCAATTCCAGAAGATGAAGACCCAATTTGCCGACAAGGGCATACCAGTAATCTTGGGTGAATATGGTGTGGCTGTTTCTACAGGGTTGGGAGCCAATCAGGAAGCTCACGACAAGTCGCGCCAGCAATGGAATGAGGTAGTGACACGCGAGGCCAAGAATCATGGTATGGTACCGTTCTTGTGGGATACCGGTGGTCTCTTGAACAGAAACAACGGTAACTTGAAGGACAACTATGTAATGGATGGTGTAATGAAAGGCGCACAAGAAGGAAAATATCCCTTCTAAACAAGCTTCATGTCATCTTGAGGAACGAAGTGACGAGTGAAGCTGTAAACACACGTTTATGGCTTCAGATTCTTCACTACGTTCAGCATGACATGGATTGAAAAGGATAAAGATTAGGATTTAAATAGGATGAAAAAACTTTGTGTAACAGTACTGGCAGTGCTGGTATTTTTGGCATTGGGGGTCGTTTCGTGCACCCCAACTGCAAAGAAGGATGTTGCAATGAAAGGCATGGAAAGTGATGCCATGGCATTGGCAGCCAAAATAAAGGTAGGATGGAATTTGGGTAATTCCATGGAAGTACCCTTGTTTGATGGGGGAGAAACAGGTTGGGGAAACCCGAAAACAACGAAGAAACTGATAGATTTGGTCAAGGCTTCGGGATTCAATGCGGTACGCATACCCTGTGCATGGGACGGATATGCCGATTCAACCAAAACCATATCGCAAGAGTGGTTGGGGAGAGTCAAGGAAGTGGTTGACTTTTGTATTTCGAACGACATGTATGCCATTCTCAATATTCATTGGGACGGTGGATGGCTGGAAAATAACAGTACCATCGAAAAATTGGAAGAAGTGAACGAGCAGCAATGCGACTTCTGGATGCAGATAGCCAACTACTTTAAGGATTACGATGAACATCTGCTGTTTGCCGGATGTAATGAACCGAACATCGACCGCTATAATGGCGATGAGATAGCTCGCGAAGGTATGTCTATTTTGAAAGCCTACGAACAATCGTTTGTGAATGTGGTGAGGGCTACCGGAGGCAAGAACAAGTACCGTAATCTGATAGTACAAGGCCCACATGCCGACATTGACTGTACAGGAAAATATTACGGTGAAATGCCTAAGGATATCGTCCCCAACCGTTTGATGATGGAAGTACATTGCTATACACCCTGGAATTTCTGTGGCATGAAGCAGGATGAATCGTGGGGAAAATCGTATTATTTCTGGGGAAAAGAATTCCATCAGGAAGACTCCGACCGTAATTCACAATGGGGGGAAGAGGAAGATATCCTGCGAATGTTCCAAAAAATGAAGAACCAATTTGTAGATAAAGGTGTACCGGTGATTTTAGGCGAGTATGGAGCCATCCGTCGCGAAGAACTTGGGGATGACCAGCGTAATTTGGAAAAACATCTGAAATCGCGCGCTTATTATGTACGCTTTGTAACCGAACAGGCCAAGAATTATGGAATGGTTCCTTTCTATTGGGATAACGGCTATATGGACTTTGCCATCTTTGACCGTAAGGAAAATGCAGTGTCCGATTCATTGATATTGGATGCCATTATGCAGGGAGCCGAAAGTGGAAATTATCCGTTTTGATGCTACGTTTTTTTTAAAAGGGAAAAGGTGGGTATGAGTAAAAACATATCCACTTTTTTATTTTTTTAAGAATTCTACGGTATAAAATGATAAAAATAGGGGATTCATTTGTTTTTTAACCTACTTTTTTACACTTTTGCATCATAATTCCAAAAGTCTAATAATCATGGTAAAGAAATACTTGGTGTGGCTGCTCATTGCGTTCTTCTCTGTTCAGATAAATGCAGCCGATTATATGTTCAAACACTTGGAAGTAAAAGACGGCCTATCCAATAATAAAGTGAACAAAATATTCAAGGATTCACGTGGGTTTATGTGGTTTGGTACGGCTTCGGGCTTGAACCGTTACGATGGAAACGAAATCATCAATTATATAAGTTACGATGACAAAGGCCCGTTCCTGAACAATTATATAACAGATATTCAGGAAGACCATAAGGGACGGTTGTGGATAGGAACTAATTCCGGCTATTCGGTATACGAACCGGAAACGGAAGTGTTTATACGCGATACCCGTAACCTAATGTGGGAAATGGGTATAAATGGTACCCCAAGCGTTACCTACATTGACAAGAACAAGAACATGTGGTTCTATATCTATGGTGTTGGAATGTATCTCTTTATACCTGAAACCAATTTGCTCTTCCCCTTCCTTTATGATGCTGGCGGGCTTCCGCAAGGTGAAGTGAAAAGCATTGCCGAATGTAGCGATGGTGTTTTGTTTGTATTCAATAACGGGTTACTGGTGTGTGTGGATCGTGAGACAAACAAAATTAAATGGCAGGAAAAACCTTTAGCCGAAGAAGGAGTATACGAAATGTTTTCCTTGTATGTAGACAAGGATGATGATATTTGGGTGTATAGTCCTTCGGGAGTATGGGTGTATAATGTGCTTGGCAAGAAATGGAAAACCGAATTGGCCAACAAGGCGCAAGGGAACAAGTCGGATATGGTACAGGCGGTTGTTCAGGCAAGTAACGGATTGGTATGGGTAGGACGTGACCAAAATGGTATATGTGTATTGGACAAGCAGACAGGTGAATCTACCGTCCTTACTCATATAGTAAATGATGAACGAAGCTTGCAGAACAATTCAGTAGTTTCCTTATACGAGGATGCCAATGGAGTGATGTGGGTAGGTACCTATAAAATGGGTGTATCTTATTATAGTGAAAGTACCTTCAAATTCGGTATAAACCACATTGGAGACGTAAATTGTGTTGAAGAAGGCGATAACAACCACATGTGGATAGGTACCAATGATGAAGGGCTGTATCGGTTGGATCGCAAAACACGCAAGTTAGAGTCCTTCAAGCAGGGAGGAGCTAATTCCATATCTTCCAATGTGATTGTTACCTTGAAGAAAACTCGCGATGGTAAGTTGTGGATTGGAACCTTTAGAGGGGGATTGAATTGTTATGACGGTAAGAAGTTTACCTGCTATAAGCATGAGAATGGAAATCCCAATTCCCTTTGTAATGATAATATATTCGCCATAGACGAGGATAAAGATGGTAACATTTGGATTGGAACATTGGGAGGTGGCATTCAGTGCTTGAATCCTAAAACAGGAAAATTCAAAACCTTTACAACAGCCGATGGATTAGGTTCGGACTATATCTCTTCACTGCAAGTAGGAAAAGACAACCAGCTCATTGTGGGTACTGCATATGGCTTGTCTATCTTCGATATGGAATCCTTAAAAGGAACCAATTTCCTTGGTGCTAAATCTGGAACAATGGATTTCTCGGATACCAACTTGAATCAGGCATTCCAGGATAGTCGTGGATTGTTGTGGATTGCTACTCGTGAAGGACTCAATATATACGATATACGGTCGGATGTACTGACTGTTTTAACAGAAGAAGATGGATTGTCCAGCCAGTTTATTACTGGTATAGCCGAAGATGAAAACAGGAATATATGGGTGGCAACGACCAAGGGATTGACAAACATCATTCCTACAATTGATACCAAAACAAACAATTATTCTTTCCGTTACTATACCTATAGCGATATGGACGGTTTGCAGAATTGTGAGTTCAATATGCGTACTTTGAAGAAATTCTCTACCGGTGAACTGATGGTAGGCGGTATGTACGGAGTGAATTATTTCCATCCGGACGAAATCAGATTCAACAAAGCATTGCCAAAGGTGTTCTTCACTCGCATGACTTTGTTTAATGAAGAAGTGAAGATTGGTAAGGAATATGACGAAAACGTAATTCTGGACAAAACTTTGGATGCAATGGAAGAAGTGAAGCTGGAGTACAATCAAAATGTTTTTGGTGTACAGTTTGCATCCGATAACTTTATCCTTCCGGAAAAGATGAAGTTCGCATATAAACTGGAAGGTTTTAATGCCGACTGGTTGACTACATCCGAAAACAAGGTTACATATACCAACTTGTCGTCAGGTAACTATATCTTGAAGGTAAAAGCCATAAACAGTGATGGTTATAGTGGGGATGAGGAAGCCGCTCTTCGAATTGTGATTTTACCTCCATTTTGGCAAACCACTTGGGCATATATCATTTATGCATTGTTATTGGTGGCAGTAATTTTTGTAGCACGTTATTTGATGCTTCGTAGTGAACGTAATAAGTTTAAATTGCAACAAATTAAGCAGGAAGCAGATAAGAATAAGGAAATTAATGAAATGAAGATGCATTTCTTCACCAATGTGAGCCATGAGCTCCGTACACCTTTGACATTGATTCTTTCGCCCATAGAAATGTTGATGAAAGAACGTAAGAATGATGAGGAATTGATGTCGAAACTGCAAATGATGCATCGAAATGCAAGCCGTTTATTGAATTTGGTGAATCAGTTGCTGGATTTCAGAAAAGGTGACGAAAAGGGGCATCAACTCAATATGACCGATGGTGATATTATTTCTTATACCAATAGTATTTGTAATTCGTTTTCGGGATTGACGGAAAAGAAACATGTGCATCTTACTTTCTTTTCGGCAGTACCTTCTTTGACTATGTCGTTCGATGGCGATAAATATAATAAGGTATTGGTCAACTTATTGTCGAACGCTTTCAAATTTACTCCCGAAGGGGGAAGAGTGGATGTCTCCATGAATATGAGGAAAGAGGAAACCGGTGAAGATATGCTTGAAATAAAAGTGGCCGATACGGGTACTGGTATTAAAGACGAAGATAAGAAGCGGATTTTTGAACGTTTCTATCAGGTGAAGACCGATGGCTTGGATTTGGCTGGAAGTGGTGTCGGATTGAGTTTGGTAGCTGATTTTGTACACTTACACAATGGAACCATTCAAGTGATGGACAATGCTCCTACAGGAAGCATATTTATAGTGAGCATTCCGGTAAAGAAATCGTCGTTCGTGAAAAAAAAGCCGGTGGTTGACATACAAGCTGGTGGTAATGACGATTTTGTAGTGGTGAAAAGCCATCGTACGGTCAATTCGGAACCCAAGATGGAAGAGCACGTGTCAGTACCGGAAAATGTGGAGGAATCGGTAGTAACAGATATTCCGCAAGTGCTGTTGAAATCCGAAGAGCCTAAAGTGCTGATGAAGAATTTCATGAAGGATGACTCACGATTACCTATGGCTATAGTTGTGGATGATAACGAGGATTTCTTGAATTTTATGGTAGAGAGCTTCAGTAAGGATTATCGTGTCAGAGTGGCTCAAGATGGTCGTAAGGCTTGGGAAATGATACAGGAACTGACACCCGACATCATTATCAGTGATGTGATGATGCCCGAAATGGACGGTAACCAGCTCTGTAAATTGGTGAAGTCGGATAAGCGTACTTCCAAGATACCATTTATCTTGCTTACCAGTTGTCAGTCTAACGAGTATAGATTGGAAGGCTTGACAGTAGGTGCCGATGACTACATAACCAAACCGTTCAATGTGGATATCTTGTCGTTGCGCATTAAGAAATTGATTGATTTGCATTCTTCTGCCCAACATTCGTTGATAGATCCGATTCCAAGTGAAATCGAAATAACGTCGATGGATGAAAAATTGATAGATCAAGCAGTGAAGTATGTGGAAGACAATATTGCCCGTAGCGAATTGTCGGTAGAAGAATTGAGCCAGGCATTGGGTATGAGTCGTGTTCATTTGTATAAGAAACTGGTGACCATTACCGGTAAGACTCCTATCGAATTTATCCGTGTCATCCGCTTGAGGCGTGCGGCACAATTGCTGCGTCAGAGTCAACAGAATGTTTCAGAGATTGCTTATCAGGTGGGTTTCAATAATCCAAAGTATTTCAGCAAGTACTTTAAGGAAGAATTTGGTGTTTTGCCTTCTAATTTCATGGAAAACGATGGCAAATAACAAATGATACCCTTTCTGATAACAAATAATACCTTTAGTTATCAAATAAGCCTTATCCGAAAACAAAGGATAGGGCTTGTTTTTTTTATTTTTCGTAACTTTACCATCAAAAATAAATATTAGGTAAAACTATAATAAGTATGAACGTGAAAAACACTTCTTTTTGTATGTTGGCCGGTTTGTTACTGGCCTCATGTGCCGGTTCGGAGGTAAAGCAGACTTCGGATGGTGTAGTAGTGAGCATTAAGCAGGAACAATTTACGGATGTACGGAAAGTTCGTCTGCAAGTAAAAGGAGACAAGCTGATTCGGGTATCGGCTACTCCGGAAAACAAATTCTCGGATAGAGAAAGCCTGATTATTGTTCCTCAGGAATCGCAGACACCGTTTTCGGTAGAACAAACAGACAGTACTGTATCTGTAGTGACATCCGAGGTTAAGGCTATTGTGAATAAGACAACCGGTGAAGTGAAGTTTACCGATTTGGAAGGTCAAGTTATCTTGGCAGAGAATGCCGGGGGTGGCAAGACTTTTTCTCCCATCGAAGTGGAAGGCAAGAAACAGTATTCGGTAAGACAGGTCTTCCAGTCGGCCGATGATGAAGCATTCTATGGCTTGGGCCAACATCAGGCAGATGAATTCAATTATAAAGGAAAGAACGAAGAGCTTTTCCAATATAATACAAAAGTATCTGTACCATTTGTAGTTTCCAATAAAGGATATGGTATCTTGTGGGACAGCTATTCATTGGCCCGTTTCGGTAATCCGAGCGATTATAAGCAATTGGGTGATGTCTTCAAACTATATGACAAGGATGGTAAGGAAGGTGCACTGACCGGTACATATACTCCAAGCGTGAGAAGTGGTGCCGAAACCATTGTACGCAGGGAAGATTCCTTGTACTTTGAACATTTGGTAAGAAAGAAACTTGACCGTGTGGTGAATCTGCCCGAAAAATTCCCGTATAAAGGTGCCACCGTGCTTTACGAAGGCGAAATAGAGCCTTCTGAAAGCGGTGAATTCAAGTTCATCCTGTATTATGCCGGTTATATGAAGGTATATATCAACAATGAGTTGGTAGTGCCCGAACGCTGGCGTACCGCATGGAATCCCAACAGCTACAAGTTCTCCTGCCAATTGGAAGCCGGAAAGAAGGCTCCTCTGAAGGTTGAATGGTTGCCCGATGGTGGTGTATCTTATTGTGGACTTCGCGTAATGCCTCTTGTTGATGAGGAAGAACAAAACAAGCAATCTTGGTGGAGTGAAATGAATCCGGAAATAGATTATTACTTTGTAGCCGGTGACGATATGGATGAAGTAATCAGCGGTTATCGTACTTTGACCGGTAAAGCGCAAGTAATGCCGAAGTGGGCGATGGGATACTGGCAAAGTCGTGAACGCTATAAGACTCAAGACGAGATGTTGTCTACCTTGAAAGAATTCCGTACCCGTCAGATTCCTATCGACAACATTGTACTCGATTGGTCGCATTGGCCGGAAGATGCATGGGGAAGCCATGAATTCGATTTGACCCGTTTCCCGAATGCCAAGGAAATGGTGGATTCTATCCATGCCATGAACGGTCGTGTCATGGTATCTGTATGGCCGAAATTCTATGTAACTACCGAACATTATAAGGAATTCGATGCAAACGGCTGGATGTATCAGCAGGCCATCGAAGACAGTATCAAGGACTGGATAGGCCCCGGTTATTTGGGCTCTTTCTATGATGCTTATCATCCCGAAGCACGCAAGTTGTTCTGGAAGCAGATGCAAGACCATTACTATCCGTTGGGCTTTGATGCCTGGTGGATGGATGCCAGCGAACCGAACATCCGCGACTGTACCGATTTGCAGTATCGCAAGGACTTGTGTGGCCCTACTGCTTTAGGCCCTTCTGCTGAATACTTCAATGCGTATGCATTGGTAAATGCCGATGCTATCTATAACGGCCAGCGTGGAGTAGAACCCGACAAACGTGTATTCTTGTTGACCCGTTCGGGCTTTGCCGGTTTGCAACGTTATTCAACTGCCACTTGGAGTGGTGATATTGGTACCCGTTGGGAAGACATGAAGGCTCAGATTTCTGCAGGTTTGAACTTTGCCGTCAGTGGTATTCCTTATTGGACCATGGATATCGGTGGTTTCTGTGTGGAAGACCGTTATGTAGCCGGTCAGGTGGAATATAACAAGACCGGTCGCGAAAATGCCGATTATAAGGAATGGCGTGAATTGAATACCCGTTGGTATCAGTTTGGTGCTTTCTGTCCGTTGTTTCGTGCTCATGGCCAATATCCGTTCCGCGAAATTTGGAACATCGCTCCCGAAGGACATCCCGCTTATCATTCAGTGGTGTACTATACCAAGTTGCGTTATAACATGATGCCATACATTTATTCATTGGCAGGTATGACACACTTCAATGATTATACCATTATGCGCCCATTGGTGATGGACTTTACTGCCGATGCCAATGTAAACAACATCAGTGACCAATATATGTTTGGCCCTGCCATGATGGCCTGTCCGGTATATGAATATGGTGCACGTAGCCGTGAAGTTTATTTCCCGAATACTTGCGGATGGTATGACTTCTATACCGGTAAGTATATGGAAAGTGGCAAGCAAACGGTAGATGCTCCATACGAACGTATGCCACTCTATGTTCGCGAAGGTGCCATCATACCTTATGGTCCGGATATGCAGTATAGTGATGAAAAGCAAGCCGAAACCATTACCTTATATATATATAAGGGACAGAACGGTAAATTCACTCTTTACGAAGACGAAAATGTGAACTACAACTACGAAAAGGGTGCGTATGCCATGATTCCGTTTGCATACCATGAAGCCGAAGGTACCTTGACCATTGGTGACCGTCAAGGTGAGTTCCCGGGTATGTTGAAGGAACGTACTTTCAATGTTGTGGTAGTGAGCAAGGACAAACCACAACCTTTCAATCTGAAGGCTAAGGGACAAGTGGTGAAATACAATGGTACCAAGCAAGTGGTGAAATTATAATAGTAATAAATGTCATCCTGAACGAAGTGAAGGATCTGAGTGTATTTAGTGGGTGTAAACAGATCCTTCGCGTTGCTCAGGATGACATATAGTAAAACGTCATGATTTAATCGGAATGACACTTTTTGTAATATACCTATGAAGAAGAATCTTTTAATTGTTTTATTGGGTTGTCTGGTAGCTTTGACCAGTTGTACCTCTTTACAGAATGATAACATTCGTCAACGCACCTCATTCAATGCCGATTGGACGTTCCATTTGGGGGATGTGGAAGGAGCTTCTGTTACAACGTTTGATGATGGCGATTGGAGAAAGCTGAATCTTCCCCACGATTGGGCCATTGAAGGCGAGTTCTCGAAAGACAATCCCTCTGGTACCGGTGGGGGTGCATTGCCTGGTGGCATTGGATGGTATCGCAAGACTTTTGTAGCCGACGAAGCATATCAAGGAAAGAAAGTCTTTATTGATTTCGATGGTGTATATATGAACTCCGAAGTGTATATCAACGGTGTCTTGTTGGGTAAGCGTCCGTATGGCTATATTTCTTTCCGTTACGATTTGACCCCTTATCTGAATTTGGGTGAGGAAAATGTAGTGGCCGTTCGGGTAGACAATCAGGAGCAGCCCAATTCTCGTTGGTATTCGGGTTGTGGTATCTATCGTAATGTATGGCTGACAGTTACCAATCCTGTTCATGTTGATTTGTGGGGAACTTATGTCACTACCCCTCAAGTGTCGGAATCGGAAGCCATTGTTGCGGTATGTACTTCGGTTAAGAACGAAGGTACAACCGATGCACAAATAGAAGTGGTATCTTCCTTGCTCGATGCAGAAGGCAATCGGGTAGGGGAAACAAGTACTGTTCTTCCGGTCGCTAAGGATAGTGTGGTGGTATACGAGCAGAGTTTATCCGTTACTTCTCCTGTTTTATGGTCGGTAGAAAATCCCTATTTGTATACATTGGTTACAGAAGTGATGGTCGATGGAAAGTTGGTGGACAATTATGAAACCGTAACCGGTATCCGTTCTTTTGAGTTCAATGCCGAAAAAGGATTTATACTGAATGGCAAGCAGGTGAAAATCAAGGGTGTATGTATGCATCACGATTTGGGATGCTTGGGGGCAGCTGTCAATATGCGTGCCATTGAACGACAGTTGGAAATTCTTCAGGAAATGGGATGCAACGGTATTCGTTGTTCGCATAACCCTCCGGCTCCTGAGTTGTTGCAGCTTTGCGATGAAATGGGTTTCATTGTGATGGACGAAACTTTCGATATGTGGAGGAAGAAAAAGACCAAATACGATTATTCGCTTTATTTCAATGAATGGCACGAACGCGATTTGACCGATTTGATGCTTCGCGACCGTAACCATCCTTCTATCTTTATGTGGAGTATAGGTAACGAAGTGCTTGAGCAATGGAGTGATGCCAATGCCGATACATTGAGCTTGGAAGAAGCGAACATGATTCTGAACTTTGGTCATAGTGCCGAAATGTTGGCAAAGGAAGGTGCTGAAATGTCTGTCAATTCAATGCTTACCAAGAAGTTGGCCGATATGACCCGTGCACTCGACCCTACACGTCCTGTAACGGCCGGTTGTAATGAACCGAATCCTTACAATCACTTGTTTGCCTCGGGAGCACTCGATATCATTGGTTTTAACTACCATGATGACTGGTTTATGGGTGTGCCCAAAAACTTCCCGGGCAAGCCGTTCTTAGTTACGGAAAGTGTATCCAGCTTAATGACACGAGGTTATTACAAGATGCCGAGCGACAAGCCGATTCTTTGTCCCGAACGTTGGGATAAACCCTATTATGATCCATCGTTCTCTTGTTCTTCATACGACCATTGTCGGGCTCCTTGGGGTAGTCATCACGAAAATACATTGAGACTGGTAACAGAAAACGATTTTATCAGCGGTCAGTATATTTGGACAGGATTTGATTATATTGGCGAACCCACTCCTTATGGTTGGCCGGCACGAAGTTCCTACTTCGGTATTGTTGACCTTGCCGGATTCCCGAAGGATATCTATTATATGTATCAGTCCCAATGGACGGATAAGGATGTGCT
>CAZFDP010000044.1:0-11183 GCA_964518185.1 uncultured Phocaeicola sp.
GGTCCTTTAATTGAAGTTCCGCATCGATGATTTCCTTGTCGCGCACGGGGTTTACCGATCCGTCTACATGTACAATGTTGTCATTGTCAAAACAACGTAGCACGTGGATAATGGCATCGGTCTCACGAATATTACCCAAGAACTGATTGCCTAATCCTTCGCCTTGGCTGGCGCCTTTTACAAGTCCGGCAATGTCTACAATATCGCATGTAGCGGGAACAATTCGTCCCGGTTTAACCAATTCTGCCAGTTTGTTCAATCTCTCATCGGGTACGGATATTTGTCCTTGTTGTGCGTCGATGGTACAAAACGGATAGTTTGCGCTTTGTGCCTTTGCGCTTGACAAACAATTGAAAAGGGTAGACTTACCTACATTAGGAAGACCTACGATACCTGCTTTTAATGCCATTTATTTATACTTTTAGTTATTATCGGATAATTAGAGTGCAAAGATACAGATTCTTTTTTTATCAAGCTTCATATTCTGTAAAGAAAAGAGGGCGTGTCATAATATAATTTAGGCACGGATTACACGGATTAATACGGTCTTTAGTGTATGTTTACATCAACTATTTCCGTGAAATCCGTGTAATCCGTGCCAATAAAATTAGAGGATACGTGTTTCGTATAGTGTCTATAATTGGATATACTTTTTTAATGTGCTTCCAACCAATTGTTTCCCCAACCGCAATCGGCACGAAGAGGTACTTGCATGGCATAAGCATTTTCCATTTCTTCGATAACGATTTGTTGTACTTTTTCCTTCTCTTCGGGATATACACTGAAATTTAATTCATCGTGTACCTGGAGAATCATTTTCGAGCGGATATTCTCTTGTATGAAACGTTGGTAAATCTTAACCATGGCTACTTTGATGATGTCGGCGGCACTACCTTGTATGGGTGCATTGATGGCATTCCGTTCGGCATATCCTCTTACTACGGCGTTATGCGAATGGATGTCGGGTAAGAAACGCTTACGCCCGAATATGGTTTCAATGTAGCCATTTTCGCGGGCTACGGCAATACTCTTATCCATATATTCTTTGATTTGTGGATAAGTCTCAAAATATCCGTCTATCAGTTCTTTTGCTTCGCTACGTGGTACGTTCATCCGCTCGGCGAGGCCAAATACGCTGATGCCATAAATAATGCCGAAATTGGCTGTTTTTGCTTTACTCCGTTGTTCACGCGTTACCTCTTCTATAGTTGTTTTATAGATTTTAGCGGCGGTAGCTGCATGGATGTCGTCTCCTTCGCGGAAGGCTTCTACCATATTCTTGTCGCCACTGAGGTGTGCCATAATTCTCAATTCAATTTGTGAATAGTCGGCCGAGAAGAATTCACATCCAGCTTCGGGTATGAATGCCTTACGGATTTCCTTTCCATCTTCGTTGCGGATAGGAATATTTTGTAGGTTCGGATTGCTGGAACTTAACCGACCGGTAGCTGTAACGGTTTGATTGAATGAGGTATGTATTTTGCCTGTCTTGGGATTGATGAGTAAGGGTAGGGCATCGATGTAGGTGCCGAGAAGTTTCTTCAATCCCCGATGCTCCAAAATTTTTCCTACAATTTCGTGCTTGCCACGAAGGCTTTCGAGTACTTCTTCGCTGGTTACGTATTGACCGGTTTTGGTTTTCTTGGCCTTGGCTACAATCTTCAGTTTATCGAAAAGTACTTCGCCTACTTGCTTAGGTGAGGCAATGTTAAATTCCGTACCTGCCAGTTGATGTACTTCTTTTTCTATTTCTTGCATGCGGGCGGTAAAATGTCGTGAACTTTCTTTCAAAGCTTCAGTATCTACCCGTACACCGTTTCTTTCCATGTAAGCAAGTACGGGTACCAATGGCATCTCGATGTCATAGAATAGGGGAGCTGCTCCGTTCTCTTCTAATTCCTTCTTTAATATATGATAGAGCTTCAGTGTAACATCGGCATCTTCGCATGCATATTTATAGATAGCTTCAGGAGGAAGATTGCGCATGTTGCCTTGGTTCTTTCCTTTCGCCCCGATGAGTTCCTCGATACGGATAGTTTGATAGTGCAGATAGATTTCGGCCAAATAGTCCATGTTGTGACGAAGTTCCGGCTGAAGGACATAGTGAGCAATCATGGTGTCGAACATCGAACCTTGAAGGTCGATGCCATAGTTGGCAAGTACCAACATATCGTACTTGATGTTTTGTCCAACTTTCAGGATTTGCTTATTTTCGAAGATGTCTTTGAACTCATTCACTATTTTTAACGCTTCGTCAAAATCGGAAGGTATGGGCACATAGTAGGCTTCATTTTCTTCCCCACTAAAGCTCATTCCTACCAATTCGGCACTGATAGGGTCGGTACTTGTTGTTTCTGTATCTAAACTGAGAATTTCAAATGTAAGTAACTTTGTATATAATTCGTTTCTTTTCTCTTTATTATCAATAAGTTGGTAGTTGTATTTGAGGCTTTCCAAATTCACGAGATTTGAATATTTTGAGTCGCCTTGCCCCTCGGACGCAAATTCTGCAAACAAATCGCCTTGTAATTGACCTTTTGAGGTATGAGCTGGAGTAGGGGAGTCGACGAAGAGTGAAAGTTGTCCGCCGAACAAATCAGGTTGGTTGGTAGCTTTCTTTATGGGTTGTTCAGATGAGCCACTTTTTTTCTCTCGATTGAATACTCGGTCGATGAGCGCACGGAATTCCATCTCTTCGAAAATTTTTCGCAAAGCGTCTTCATCGGGTGTTTCTCTTTTCAGTTCTTCCAGATTAAGTTCGATGGGAACATCGGTTTTGATGGTTGCCAGGAATTTGGAGAAAAGAATCATTTCTTTGTTTGTTTCCACTTTGGTTCTGAGTGCACCTTTTAATTCATCGGTATGCTCCAATAAGTTTTCGATACTACCGAATTGGGCAACCAACTTTTGTGCCGTTTTCTCTCCCACACCGGGACATCCTGGAATGTTGTCGGAAGAGTCGCCCATCAATCCTAACATATCAATCACTTGCAAGGGAGATTCAATATCGAACTTTGCTTTTACTTCTTCAATTCCCATGATATCGAATTCCTTATCACCGTACTTGGGACGATACATAAAAACATGTTCACCCACCAATTGGCCGTAATCCTTGTCGGGAGTCATCATGTACGTAGTAATGCCTTGCTTCCCAGCTTTGGTTGCCAATGTACCGATTACATCGTCGGCTTCAAAACCAGGAACTTCGAGTATAGGAATACGATAGGCTCGTATAATATCTTTTATAATAGGTACGGAGAGGCGGATGACTTCAGGTGTTTCTTCGCGTTGTGCCTTATATTGTTCGTAAGCTTCGTGGCGGAAAGTTGGGCCCGAAGGATCGAATGCAACACCAATGTGTGTAGGGCTTTCTTTTTTGAGTACATCTTCCAAAGTATTGACAAATCCCAATACAGCTGAAGTATTAAAACCCTTTGAATTGATTCGCGGATTTTTGATGAGTGCATAGTATGCACGGTATATTAATGCGTACGCATCGAGTAGAAAAAGTTTCTCCATTCTTAAAAATATTTGTTTTTTCATGGTAAAAGTACAAAAAAATACCGTATTCCGTGTTTTATTCTTAATTTTGTGGCTTAAAATTGTTATTGAAACGAAATGCAGCAGATAAAAGCGCCGATAGCGAAAGAATTTGAAGTGTACAAACAATGGTTTGATGCATCGCTTCATAGTACCAATCCTTTATTGAATGAGGTAATTGCTTACATTAAACAAAGGAATGGGAAAATGATGCGCCCGATGTTGGTGCTCCTTATGGCCAAGGTTTGTAAGGAGGTTATAGATGCTACCTATCATGCAGCTATTTCGTTGGAATTGTTGCATACGGCCAGTTTGGTGCACGATGATGTAGTGGATGAGAGTGAAAAACGCCGTGGGCAAAAGTCGGTAAATGCACTCTATGATAATAAAGTGTCTGTTTTGGTAGGCGATTACTTGTTGGCTACCAGCCTGAAGGAAGCGGCTTTGACGGGTAGTTTGCAAATAGTCGAATTGGTGTCTAAATTGGGACAAGCCCTTTCCGAAGGGGAGATTGTACAATTATCAAATATCAGTGCGTCTGATTTCTCTGAAGATGTTTATTTTGAAGTGATTCGTAAGAAGACGGCTGCTCTTTTTGCCTCATGTGCCGAAGCGGGTGCCCTTTCGGTTTCTTCTTCCGATGAAATGGCGGAAAAAGCCTATCTTTTTGGTGAAATGATTGGTATTGCTTTCCAAATTAAAGATGATATTTTCGACTATTTTACATCTGATATAGGTAAACCTACGGGTAATGATATGCGTGAAGGCAAACTTACACTTCCGGCTCTTTATGTGTTGAATCGTTATGGTGATGAGGACATGAAGAAATTAGCACTTCGTATTCGTTCATTAGATGCTACACCAGATGAAATCAACCGTTTCATCGCATATGTGAAAGAGAAGGGAGGCATTGAGTATGCTGAAACGATAATGAATGAATATCGCAATAAAGCACTCGATTTATTACCACCAGCCACTTCGAAAGATGTAAGAGAGGCACTAACCGCTTATATAGATTTCGTTATCAATCGAACCAAATAAAAAAAAGGGCTACACTAAAGAGTGTAGCCCTTTTTATAGAATGTGATCCTTAAAACATCTTCACTTCTTCTCCTACAATTTCAGACAATAATGAATTGGCCAATCGGCTGGTTCCAATGCGGAAAAGTTTGTTGTTCAACCATTCTTCTCCTAATACTTCCTTGACGATGGTATAATAGGCAAGTGCTTTTTGTACATTATCAATGCCGCCAGCCGCCTTAAAACCTACTTTTCGGCCTGTTTCCTTATAATAGTCGCGTATAGCTTCGCACATCACTAATGCAGCTTCGGGAGTAGCCGAAATACTTTCCTTTCCAGTCGAAGTCTTGATGAAATCAGCACCCGAATACATGGCAAGGATGGCTGCTTTTTTGATATTTGAAGCACTTCTGAGTACTCCGGTTTCTAATATAACCTTCAGTGGATTTTCACCACAAATGTCCTTTAATTCTTCGATTTCATCGCACATACTTTCGTAATCTCCACTAAGGAATTTGCCTACTGGTATTACAATGTCTATTTCATCGGCACCTGTATGGATGGCCATGGCTGTTTCGGCTACCTTTACTTCCATAAAGGTTTGCGATGAAGGAAATCCGCCTGAGACGCAAGCTATGTTTACGTGGTCGGCTTCGAGTGTATCATTGACAATTTCGGCCATATTTGGGTAAACGCAGATGGCAGCTACATTATCCAAATCAGGATATTTATCGGCCAATTCGTTTACTTTTTCAGTGAATTTCATGACACTCTCTTCGGTATCTGTACACTTTAGTGTAGTAAGGTCTATGCAGTTAAACAGGCATTTTTTTACTTCCAAAGTATCGTTTTCATCGAGATGTTTACCGATGAGCTGATTGACCTTCTCCATTATTTCGTCATCATGCAGATGAGTATTGTATTTACTGAGTGCCAGTGCATACTTGCTCTGCATTTCTTCGTGGTCGTGGTGATCATGACCGCAATTACAATCGTGAATATGTTCCATATCTTATAATTTTGGATTGTTTTTATGTCTTTCTTTATCTCTCGATGTTTTTTTCTCTAAGTTCTTTTGAAAAGCCTCTGTCAAATCCACTCCTGTTTGATTGGCCAGACAGATAAGTACCCATAGAATATCGGCCATTTCATCGCCTAAATCGTGCTTTTCTCCCGCTTTGAACGATTGGTCACCATAAGTTCTGGCCATTATACGTGCCAATTCGCCTACTTCTTCGGTGAGTACAGTCATATTGGTCAGTTCGCTGAAGTAGCGTACCCCATACGTCTTTATCCATTGGTCGACTTGTTTCTGAGCTTCTTCTATCGTCATTATTCTTTGTTTTTAGAATCCATACAGATGGTTACCGGACCGTTGTTCAGCAGTTCCACTTTCATATCTGCTCCAAATTCGCCTGTACCTACTTCCTTTCCGAGTCCTTCGCTCAATTTTTGGCAGAAGTATTCATAGATAGGAATGGCGGTTTCTGGTCGTGCAGCATGAATATAAGAGGGACGGTTTCCTTTCTTATACGATGCATAAAGGGTAAACTGGCTGATTACCAAGATATTGCTCCCTGCTTCCAAGATGGATTTGTTCATCACTCCGTTCTCGTCATCAAAGACTCTCAAGTTGATTACTTTCTTGCATAACCAATCGGCATCTTCCTGAGTATCAGCTTCTTCTATGCCTACTAATATCATAAAGCCTTCTTTAATGGCCGACTTACATACTCCGTTGATTGTAACAGAAGCATGACTTACGCGTTGTATTACTATTCTCATAATGATACAAAGGTAGGAAATATCCTTTATTCTTGAAGCTTTTCTTTTATATTTTTAGCGACCGATTCTCCTACCACGGCTGCAATTTCTTCTAAAGTGGCTTGTTTGATACGTGATACACTCTTAAATGCCTTTAGAAGTTCTGTTTTTCGTTTTTCGCCTACTCCCTTGATATTATCCAAAGCTGATGCCACTTGACTTTTACTTCTTTTGTCACGATGGAAAGTAATGGCGAATCTATGCACTTCGTTTTGAATTTGCTCTAATAAATGGAACAAAGGGGTACTTTGTTTTACACCAATGGTGAGTGGTGGAAATCCATAGAGTAATTCCGAAGTACGATGCTTGTTGTCTTTCGCTAATCCTGCTATTGGAATATTTAAATGTAGCTCATCCTCTATCACCTGGCGTACCACTTCCATTTGTCCCTTTCCACCGTCGGTTATGATTAAATCGGGTAGGGGATTCCCTTCTTCTATGGCCCTTGAATAACGGCGTTTTACCACTTCTTTCATTGAAGCGTAATCGTCCGGTCCTTCTACCGTTTTGATATTGAATTTCCGATAGTCCTGTTTGCTGGGCTTACCCATTTTAAAGACCACACAAGCGGCTACAGCATCGCTTCCTGATATGTTTGAATTGTCGAAACATTCGATGTGTGCGGGTAATTTGGGCAAGTGAAGTTGTTCTTGTATTTCTTTTAGAATTCTTGTTTTCTTTTGTTCCGGATTCAATTTGTCGGCTTGTTTGACTCTATCTGCCTTGTATTGTTTTACATTTAATATGGAAAGCCCTAACAAATGCTTCTTTTCTCCTCTTTGTGGTATGGTGAATGTAATGTCTTTTAGTTCCATATCCAGTTCAAAGGGTACGATGATTTCTCGCGATGTGCTTTTGTATCTTTCCCTCATTTCAACGATTCCTAATTGCAAAAGTTCTTCTTTGGTTTCGTTCAATCGTTTCTTGTATTCAAAAGTAAATGCCTGGTTAATGCATCCGTTTGTTATATGCAGATAGTTGATGTAAGCCGTTTTTTCGTCCATTTCAATGGAGAATACATCTACGTTATGGATGAAACGGTTTACCACTTCACTCTTTGCCCGGTAATTTTCGATTAAATCGTATTTTTCTTTGATGATTTGTGCTTCTTCAAAACGCAATTCAGCTGCTAAAGCCTGCATTTCGTCCATTAATAAATCACATACTATTTGGGTGTCGCCTTTCAAGATGCTTTTTATCTCTTGAATATCTTTCATGTATTCCTCGTGCGATTGTTTCCCGACGCATGGCCCTTTGCAATTCTTGATGTGATATTCCAAGCATATATCAAATTTACCCCCTCGAATATTATCAGGTGTAAGGCTATACCTACAAGTGCGTAAGGGGTATAATTTGTTAATTAGTTCCAAAAGAGCGTTCATGGAAGGAATGTGGCTATATGGGCCAAAATAGTTGGATCCATCGCGAATTATTTGTCGTGTTTTGAATACTCTGGGGAAATATTCATTGCTTACACATATTGAAGGATAACTTTTATCATCCTTTAATAAAACGTTGTATCGAGGCTTGTATTTCTTGATAAGGTTGTTCTCTAATAAAAGGGCGTCTTCTTCAGTTTTTACGACGATGTATTTGATGTCGGCAATCTTGCTGACAAGTATCCGAGTCTTGCCATTAGGGTGTTCCCTATTGAAGTAAGAAGAAACCCTTCGCTTTAGGTTTTTAGCCTTTCCAACGTAGATGATAGTTCCTTCGGCATTCAAGTATTGGTAAATGCCGGGGCCATCTGGTAGGTTTTGTACAATCCCTTTCAGATGTTCTGCTACGTTGGAAGTTTCCGTTTTCATCGGGATTTTATTTCATGAGCAAGCTGCTTATTTCTACTTCTTCGGGGAATGCTTGTCTGCCATTTAGTTCTTTCAGTTCAATTACAAAGTTGATGAATGTTTCTTTTGCTCTGCATTTTTGAACAAGGCGGTAAGCGGCAGCCATTGTCCCGCCGGTAGCCAATAAATCGTCGTGAAGCAGCACCACATCATTTTCATCGATGGCATCCTTGTGTACTTGTATGGTGTCCGTACCATATTCTTTTTCGTAGGATTCTTCGATGGTTTCGGCAGGAAGCTTACCTGGCTTTCGTGCCATAACGAATCCTGCTTCTAATTTGGCAGCTAAAGCGGCTCCCAAAATAAAGCCTCTCGATTCGATACCTACCACTTTAGTAATACCTTTGTCTTTATACAATTCGTACAAGCTGTTTAGTATTTCTTGTAAGCACTCGGGATTCTTAAAGAGGGTAGTAACATCGTAAAAGAGGATGCCGGGTATAGGGAAGTCGGGTATTTCCCTTAAATTAGCCAATAGCAGTTCTTTGTTCATAACCAATGATTTATTGTTAAAGTATTAAATGTTTTGTTTCACGTGGAACAATCGATTCTTATCTGCCAAGCAAAACCAATAGTACATTGATGTCACTGGGCGATATACCTGGTATACGACTGGCTTGCGCCAATGTTTCCGGATCTATCTTTATCAGCTTCTGGCGGGCTTCTGTAGAGAGCGAGTTTAATGAATTGTAGTCGAACTTCCCCTTGATACGGATGCTTTCCAAACGATGAATTTTATCGGCTATCATCCGTTCTCTATCTATATACCCTTGATATTTGATAAGCACCTCGGCTGCTTCTATAATTTCTTCCTTGCGGTCGGCTATCTTATTGAGCAGTTCCTTGAATGCAGGAATATATTCGGCAATGCTTTCGATGGTGATTTGCGGACGGACAATCAAGTCGAACAATTTACATCCGTGCGATAGGGGATTGGTGCCCAATGCTACCAACCCATCGTTGATAAGTGCAGCTTTGATAGAGAACTTTTTGGTAAATTCAATGATGCTGTTTACGGCTTCGCGTTTGCTTACCAGTTTGTCGTACCGGTCTTGTTTTACCAATCCTAATTTGTGTGCCTTTTCTGTCAGTCGCATATCGGCATCGTCTTGTCTTAGCAGTATGCGATATTCCGCTCTCGAGGTAAACATACGGTAAGGCTCATCCACACCTTTAGTAACCAAATCGTCTATCAGTACACCAATGTATGCTTCGTCGCGTCCCAAAGTAAAAGGTTCGCCACCGTGACAATTGATGTGGGCATTGATGCCCGCAATGATACCTTGTCCACCTGCTTCTTCGTATCCCGTAGTGCCGTTTACTTGTCCGGCCATAAAGAGGTTTTTAATGGCTTTTGTTTCCAGTGTATGCTTTAATTGTGTAGGGTCGAAGTAATCGTATTCAATGGCATATCCGGGGCGATAAATCACTAAATCCTTAAAGGCTGGTATCTTCTTTAAAGCTTCTATCTGGATGTCCATGGGGAGTGATGACGAGAATCCGTTCAAGTACAATTCGTGGGTCGTTTCCCCTTCAGGTTCCAAGAACAACTGATGTTGTGGTTTATCGGGGAAAGTGACAATTTTGGTTTCTATACTTGGGCAATAACGGGGGCCGATGCTTTGAATCTGTCCGTTGAATAGGGGAGATTCCGGCAATCCTTTCCGAAGCACTTCGTGCGATTCTTCGTTGGTAAAGCATGTCCAGCATTGCAATTGCTTGAGTTTTCTTGGTTCGCTGATGAACGAGAAACGATGGAAATCATTCTCGCCGTCTTGCGTTTCCATGTGCTCGAAGTGTACGCTTTTGGCATCGATTCGAACGGGTGTTCCCGTTTTCATACGCCCGTAGGTAATGCCATGGCGGGCGATGGATTCTGTTAAATGGTACGATGCAGGTTCTGCACACCGTCCGCCGGCCAACATTTTCGGGCCCACGTGCATCAGTCCGTTCAAGAAAGTGCCTGCGGTTAGTACGATACATTTGGCATGGAAAGTCACTCCCCAGCAAGTGGTAAGTCCCACCACTTCGCCGTTTTCTACCAGCAGTTCTTCTACGGTATCTTGCCAGATGTGTAAGTTTGGAAGATTTTCCAGTATTTCTCGCCAGGCCCAGATGAACTTCCCGCGGTCGCATTGCGCACGAGGGCTCCACATGGCCGGCCCTTTCGAGCGGTTGAGCATACGGAACTGAATGGCTGTTCGGTCGGTCACCAACCCCATGTATCCTCCTAATGCATCTATTTCTCTGACTATTTGTCCTTTGGCAATACCGCCTACGGCCGGATTACAACTCATTTGCCCTATCTTGTTCATATCCATGGTGATAAGACAGGTTTTCGAGCCTAAATTGGCGGCAGCTGCTGCGGCCTCACATCCGGCATGTCCGGCGCCTATTACAATTACATCGTACTTAAAATCCATTGATTCTTTCTTTTACCGATGCAAAAGTACGAAAAAGTTTTGTTTACTCTCTATAAAAACCAATAAAGTGTATTCAGGGGGTATTCTTCAGAGTGGAGAGGGAGAGTATTTATATTGTCATCAGTATTCCTCTTTTATTGTCATCCTTCGTCACTTCGTTCCTCAGGATGACAGGAGAGGAGTTTCTCAGAGTAACCAGGAATGGGCTCCCTTAGAACAGCAAAGAGAGTGCTTTGTTTTCTTCGGCTTCCATTATTTCGCGTTCACCCGAGCCTTTGTCGTTTATGCCGCAAAGGTGCAGAATACCGTGGATAATCACCCGATGCAGTTCGCGTTCGTAAGGCTGGTCGAATTGATCAGCGTTGGTACGTACGGTATCCAGGCTGATAAACAAATCGCCACTGATGCGGTTTCCCTCGGTATAGTCGAAGGTGATGATATCCGTATAATAATCATGTTCCAAATACTGGCGGTTCACCTCCAATATCTTTTCGTCCGAACAGAAAATGTAGGCCACATCGCCCACCTT
>CAZFDP010000045.1:0-10897 GCA_964518185.1 uncultured Phocaeicola sp.
AAAAAAGAGGAGTTCGACTCCTCTTTTTTATTATTTATAATTCTTCCCTTGCCAACTATCTCTCTCGCGCATCCGCTTCTTTACCTTGTCGGTAAACTCATGGTTCTTCAGTCCCCAGTCGGGAGCAATAAGGAGTTCCTTGGGTGATTGGGAAACGAAACGTTCCAGAACCATATCGGGACGTAAATGTTCGATGTAATCTATCACCAAATCAATGTACTCGTCGGCCGTATAGAGATGAAAATCTTGCGGCCGTTTTTCGTACTCAGCAGCCATACGCGTACCTTTTATCAGTTGCAACTGATGTAACTTCAACGTAGTTAGAGGCAATTCGGACAAGATGCCGGCTTGTTTTATCAACATATCCTTAGTTTCTCCCGGCAAACCAAGAATGATGTGGGCTCCCACTTTTATTCCCCTCTCGGCTGTGCGACGAATAGCTTCGGCCGCCACCTCAAATGTATGACCACGATTGATACGTTTCAACGTATCATTGTCCGTACTTTCCACTCCATATTCTACAATAAGGAAAGTACGACGGTTCAATTCCGTCAGATAATCCAATAGTTCTTCGGGCATACAATCGGGACGGGTTCCAATCACAATTCCTACCACATCGGGTACTTGCAACGCTTCTTCATATTTCCGTTTCAGTTCTTGTAATTCCCCGTAGGTATTGGTATAAGCCTGGAAATAAGCCAAATACTTCATATCGGGGTATTTCCGGGCAAAAAACATTTTCCCTTCCTCCAATTGTTGTGTCACCGTTTTCTCCGTCTTGCAATAAGCCGGATTGAAAGTCTGGTTGTTACAATACGTACATCCGCCATAGCCCACCGTCCCATCGCGGTTGGGACAAGTAAAACCGGCATTGATGGATATTTTCTGTACCTTTAACGGAAAATGCTTCATTAAGAAAGCTGAAAGGTCATAGTATCTTGGAGTATTAGTCATAAACACAATTATTTATAGACAAAGATAGACAAATCCGAACAAAAGTTCTATCTTTGCCCAATTAAAATTCAAAAACACCAATCAAATGAAGAAATTAAGCATACTTATCGCATTATGCATACTTTGCCTGACAGGCTATGCCCAGCAAGTGACATTGAACGATGTAGCCCGTGGAACATACCGTACCGAAGGAATCTATGGTATCAAGCCTATGCTTGATGGAGAACATTATACCCAAATCAGCCGAGATGGGAAAAAGATAGTGAAGTATTCTTTCAAGACTGGAAAAGAAGTGGCTACCGTATTCGATGTAGAGACTGCCCGTAACCATACCCTCCGTTCGTTCGATGACTACATCATGTCGCCCGACGAAAGCAAGATTCTGATTCAGACAGAAACCAAGCCCATCTACCGACGTTCGTTTACAGCCGTATACTATATATATAATGTACGTAACAACACTTTGGAACCACTGTCTGACGGTGGTCCCCAACAAGTACCTTTGTTTTCACCCGATGGCAACCAAATTGCATTCGTCCGCGAAAACAACCTTTACTTAGTAAAATTGCTTTTCGGCAATAGCGAATCACAAGTGACTAAAGACGGTAAGTTCAACGAAGTATTGAACGGTATTCCCGATTGGGTATATGAAGAAGAATTCGGTTTCAACCGTGCTTTCGATTTCAATGCCGACGGAACCATGTTGGCCTACATCCGCTTCGACGAAAGTCAGGTTCCCATGTATTCCTTCCCTTGGTATAAAGGCATGTCACCGGCACTCAACCTGTACGAGGTATATCCGGGAGCTTATGAATACAAATATCCCATGCCAGGCATCGACAATTCCAAAGTTACAGTACACACCTTTGACATCAAGTCGAGAGTAACCCGCAAGATGGATCTTCCGCTCGACGTAGATGGCTATATTCCCCGCATCAAGTTCACCAATGATGCAAACGCCTTGGCTATCATGACTTTGAACCGTCACCAAAACCGTTTTGACATCTATTTGGCCAATCCACGTAGCACATTGTGCAAACTTATCATCCGCGATGAAGCCGAACAATACATCAAGGAATCGGCCTATGCAGACATCCGTTTCTATCCCAATCACATCGTTATGATGAGCGAACGCGACGGATACAACCACCTGTATCTGTACACCGCCGGTGGTAACTTGGTGAAACAAGTCACCCAAGGTAAATACGAGGTGAAAAATTTCTTGGGTTGGGATGAAAAAGCCAATATTTTCTATTACCAAAGTAACGAAGGGAGCCCACTTCGTAGCGCTATCTATAAGATAGACGCCAAAGGCAAAAAGACGAAACTATCTGCCAGAGAAGGTACAAACAGTGCTATTTTCAGTCAGACGATGAAGTATTACATCAATACATTCTCCAACATACAGACGCCACCGGTCATTACCATTAACGACAATACCGGCAAGGAACTTACCACCTTGGTAGACAACCAAAAGTTAGTACAAAGAGCAGCTACACTAAACATGCCCTCCAAGGAACTCTTCAGTTTTACTACCCGTGACGGTATAGAACTGAACGGTTGGATGATGAAACCTGCCAATTTCAATCCCAACCAAAAATATCCTGTCATTATGCACCAATACAGTGGTCCCGGTTCGCAAGAAGTACTCGACGAATGGAGAATCGGTGCCCGTGGTGATGGAGGTATGTTCGAGGCTTATATGGCTGCACAAGGATTCATCATGGTATGTGTGGACGGTCGAGGAACCGGTGGCCGAGGTTCTGACTTCGAAAAATGCACCTATCTGAGTATCGGTGTAAAGGAAGCACGCGACCAAGTGGAAACAGCCCTCTATTTAGGCAGTCTTCCGTATGTAGACAGTAAGAACATTGGCATTTGGGGATGGAGCTATGGTGGATACAACACTTTGATGTCTATGAGCGAAGGTACCCCCGTTTTCAAGGCTGGTGTAGCTGTTGCGGCTCCAACCGACTGGCGATTCTATGACAGCGTATACACTGAACGATTCATGCGTACTCCCAAGGAAAACATGGAAGGATACAATGCCTCCTCGGCTATCCTTCGGGTAGACAAGCTGAATGGTGAATTGTTGCTCATCCACGGTACGGCCGACGACAATGTACATCTGCGCAATGCTTCTGAATACAGTGAAGCCTTGGTACAGGCCGACAAACAATTCGACATGCACATCTATACCAATCGCAATCACGGTATCCGCGGCGGTAATACCACCAAGCATTTATTGACAAGGGTAAGCAAATTCTTCATTGAACATTTGAAATAAAGTTTTAACATACTTGTCATCCTGAACGAAGTAAAGGATGACATAACGGGAATGATAATGAATATTGTTTCCTATTATGAACCTTTTATACTTTCTATTGTTCATTCTATATAGTTATATATAATTTAACGATAGAGAGTAATGGAAAACCTGCTTTTATCCACATATGAGCATATGCCTATAATACGTATAGCCCCTGTTTGCAATGGCCGGATTTATGTAACTCCCGGCCATTCTTCCTACCCAATGGACCTCCCCTTGGTAGAGCATACTGCATTACCGCCCTCCAAGCAGTCCAACAAATCAGCATGTTTGCTTGTACAGAAGCATCATTCCTGCATACATACCCAGGAACAGCCCCGATTCAGTGTCAAATATGCTTCACCTGCCAACAAAGCGGAAGAAGTGTATCTGTATATTCTTCCACTAAGGGATGAGAAAGAAATCTCCTTTGATAATGGTACCTTCGTTTTGGCCGAAGATATTGAAGCCGAAGGACAACGATACAGCGAATATCTGCAAAAAGAAAGCGGCCTATTAGGTATGGCCGCTGAACTTTGGAACGATTATTTATAAATCAAGAAAATGCAGGGAATCTTCGACAAGTCAGGAAGTTTTCCCTGCCAATCTTTAACGGTTTTAGTTTTAATGAATTCACCCTCACAAGTTATATTGGCCGCAATACAAAGCTTGGTTTGCGGACGACAATTTTTGATGATATCTTCCATCATCTTATTGTTCCGATAAGGCGTCTCGATGAACAACTGTGTCTGGTCTTCAGCATAAATCCGTTGTTCCAACACCTTGATACGTTTGGCACGTTCATTCGGTTCAATGGGCAAATAGCCATGGAAGGCAAAACTCTGTCCATTGAAACCCGAAGCCATAACCGACAATATAATGGAAGAAGGACCCACTAAAGGAACTACCTTCAGACTCTTGCGTTGGGCAATGGCCACTACATCTGCACCAGGGTCGGCTACTGCCGGACATCCTGCTTCCGAAATCACTCCCATCGACTCACCGCCCATCAACGGTTTCAGATAACCGGAAATATCCTCCGGAGAAGTATGTTTGTTCAGCGGATAAAAAGTAAGGGAATCAATATCGATACTTTTCTCTACTTTCTTCAAGAAACGACGAGCCGAACGGACATCCTCCACAATAAAGTGGCGGATACCCAAAATGATTTCCTTATTATATATAGGCAACACTTTTTCTACCGAAGTATCGCCAAGAGTCACCGGGATGAGATAGAGTGCAGTTTCCACGATTCAATCAAGTTTATCCGTAAATAATCTTACCGTTTTCGTCCATATACTCTTCCAAACCTCTTTCGTAAGTAGCCATGGCACGAAGACTCATCCCTACACTGGAAAAACCTCCGTCATGGAAAAGATTCTGCATGGTTACCTTACGGGTGAGATCCGAGAACATCACGATGCAATAATCGGCACATTCCTCGGCCGAAGCATTACCCAATGGAGACATGCGGTTGGCAAAATCGAACAACTTATCCATACCTTTCACTCCCGATCCGGCAGTAGTCATGGTAGGCGACTGCGAAATGGTATTGACACGCACATGGTGTTCGCGTCCGTAAATATATCCAAAGCTACGGGCTATGGATTCAAGCAATGCCTTGGCATCCGCCATATCGTTATATCCGTAGAATGTACGTTGTGCTGCCACGTAACTCAATGCCAAGATAGAACCGTAATCGGCGATGGCATCCAATTTCTTGGCAGCTTGTATCATCTTATGGAAAGATACAGCCGAGATATCGAGTGTCTTTGACAACATATCATAATCCAAATCATCGTATGTACGTTTCTTGCGCACATTGGGTGACATACCAATAGAATGCAAAACAAAATCCACCTGTCCACCCAATACTTCCATGGAACGTTTGAATACATTTTCCAAATCTTCCACACTCGTAGCATCTGCAGGAATCACTTCACATTTCAATTTGTCAGCCAATGCCGACACTTCACCCATACGTACCGCTACCGGAGTATTAGACAATGTAATGACTGCACCGTTTTCAACAGCCTTTTCCGCAACTTTCCAAGCGATGGACTGTTCGTTCAATGCACCAAAAATAATACCTCGTTTTCCTTTCAACAAATTATAATTCATACCTTAAAAATTAAATTAGGGGACAAAGATACAAACATTTGACGAAATAGCACCAAAAACTGCACACTTTCGCCGAAAATATGCAACTTTGAACAATTATTCCATGTTTAAAGTCCTATATTACCTATTAAATAAACAAAAAATCCACCAATTGTATCAATTTATACACACTACATATTAAAATAACCAATATCTTTGCAATCGAATTAAGAGGTTTTTTCATAATATTTATTTAAGGTTAGAATTAGGTTAACATGAATTATTACTTACCCCGTAAAATGCCCGTGAGGGTCTTTTACGGGAGGGTAATAAGAACTTCTTAATCTTTAATTAAAAGACATTTTATTAATTATAAATTCAATACTATGATGACAGTCCTAAAGAATACAGGTACACTTCTTATAGCATCCGCTTTATTTGCTTTTAGTAGTTGCTGCAATTCATCCACTACCCAATCAGCAACAGACCAATTGATTGATCCTGCAATTTATTCTGCGCTGCCTTTCCAAATGGAACAGGTACAGCAACCCGTTTTTCCCAATTACTCGGTAAGTATCGTTGATTTTGGCGCTGTAGCCGATGGAAAGACCCTCAACACCAAAGCCATTAACGATGCCATCAAGCACGTAAACGAAAAAGGAGGCGGTAAAGTTGTCATCCCTGCCGGCTTGTGGGTAACAGGTCCAATTGAGATTTTAAGTAATGTAAATTTGTACACGGACAAAAATGCATTGGTACTTTTTAGCGATGACCATTCTTTATATCCTATTATAGACACTTCTTTTGAAGGGTTGAACACCCGTCGTTGTACCTCTCCTTTATGGGCGAAAAACGCAGAAAACATTGCCATCACAGGTTACGGAACTTTCGATGGAAACGGCGATACTTGGCGTCCGACCAAAAAAGACAAACTTACAGCAGGCCAATGGAACAAGTTGGTTGCTTCGGGTGGTGTAGTGGATGAAGCCGGACGTATTTGGTATCCCAGCAAAGCAGCTTTGGAAGGTTCTATTCTTTCTGCCGGAAACTTCAACGTTCCCCGTGGTGTCAACACTCAAGAAGAATGGGAATACTACCGCGATTGGTTGCGCCCTGTATTGTTGAGTTTCATCAAGTGCAATAAGGTATTGTTGGAAGGTGTCACTTTCAAGAACTCACCGGCATGGTGCTTGCATCCGTTATCTTGTAATGACATTACCATCAATAAGGTGACAGTATCGAATCCTTGGTATTCACAAAACGGTGATGCCCTCGATTTGGAATCTTGCAACCGTGCACTCATCATCAACAACTCGTTCGATGCGGGTGATGACGGTATCTGCATCAAATCGGGCAAGGACAAGGATGGTCGCGAACGTGGTGAACCTTGCCAGAATGTGATTGTAAAGAACAACGTGGTATTGCATGGACACGGTGGTTTCGTGGTAGGTAGCGAAATGTCGGGTGGTGTAAAGAATATCTATGTAGACAATTGTACATTCATGGGTACCGACGTTGGTTTGCGTTTCAAGAGTACCCGTGGCCGTGGTGGTGTAGTGGAAAATATCCATATCAGCAACATCAACATGATCAATATTCCGAACGAGGCTTTGATATTCAACCTCTTCTATGGCGGTAAAGGTCCGGGCGAAGCAGGTTATGATGACAACCAAGGTGCCGAAATCGTACCTCCTGTTACCGAAGAAACTCCTTGCTTTAAGGACATTTTTATTAAGAATGTAGTTTGTAACGGTGCCGGTAGAGCCGTTTACTTCAATGGTCTTCCGGAAATGCGCATCAGCAACATCAATATGGAAAACATGGTTGTTACCAATGCCAATCGCGGTATTGAACTCAGCCAAGCCGATGGTGTAAACATCAGCAACGTAAAGGTATCTTTAAAGGGTGAAGGAAAGACATTGAAGATGCAGCATGTAGCTAACGTTACCATCGATGGAAAGAAATACGATAACGTTGACAACAACGTACAGGAATTAGATTTTTAAAACATTGCTGTCATTCTGACGACTAAAGGAGGAAGAATCTGTATACATCCACATTTATGTATTCAGATTCTTCGTCACTACGTTCCTCAGAATGACATTTAATTTTATATGAAATAGTTTGAATCATGAAAAAACACTTCTTTTTTTGTTTGGCACTCCTCATGGGAGCTACTTCTTTTGCACAAAATGCAGAAAAGACCATCCAAGTAACCGTCAGCAATGACTGGAAAGAAAGCAAGACCGATGAGCCGGTAGTCATCGACTTGAACGAATTGAATCTCGGTTTTATCGTAAAATCGGCTACCGTATGGGATGGTACAACAGAAATACCTTCTCAATTGGACGACATGAACGGTGATGCCCGTGCCGACGAGTTGGCTTTGCTTATCGATATGCCTGCCAAGACATCCAAAGACTTACGCATCGTCTTTTCTTCTACCAAGAGCGACAAACAATATCCGGCACGTACTTATGCCCAAATGATGGCCTATGGCCACAACAACAAATTGGCCTACATCTCCGGATTCTCTGCTCCGGGGACCGAAAACGTATATAGTTTTGTATATCACCACGGTCCTGCTTTCGAAAGCGAATTGGTGGGATACCGCATCTATTTCAATGAAAAGCAGACCGTAGACCCTTACAGCAAGGTACACAAGCGCTTGGAAATCAAGAAAACCCGTTTCTACCCCACCAAGGAACAATTGGCCGAAGGCTATGGCGACGATGCTTTGAAAGTATACAACAGTGGTGGTGTAGGCGCTTTGAAAGGTTGGAATGGTACAGAAGCCATTCACATCAAGCCCGTATTGAACCGTACGGAACGTGTCATCGCCTCTGGTCCGGTACGCGCCATTGTCGAAGTGGAAGTACTGGCTTGGGAGTACCAAGGCAAGGAACTCAATATGATTAACCGCTATACCCTTTATGGCGGCCATCGCGACATTCAGGTAGATGCTTTGTTCGACCACCCGTTGGATAAGGAGACTTTTGCCGCCGGTGTACAGATTCTGAAGGAAGGCGACCACATGAGCGACCACAACGGTCTGTTAGGCAGTTGGGGAACCGATTGGCCGGTGAATGATACCGTTTATCACAAGAAAGAGACCACAGGTATGGGTACATTCATTCCCAAGGACATCCGTGTGAAAGAAACCGAAGATGCTTCCAATTATCTCTATACTTTGCAAGCTCCCGGCAAACAGAGCCTCCGCTATTATACCACTTTCACCTCCATGAAAGAAAATTTCGGCTACAAGGGCATGAAGGAATGGTTTGCCTACTTGAAGGAATGGAAAAAAGTATTGGAACACCCATGTAAAGTGACTATCAAGAAATAAAGACGAACAAGAATATGAAGAAATTAATGACTCTCTGTCTGTTTGGAGCCTACCTCCTGACAGTTTCCGCGCAAAACAGCGTATCGAAGACTTGGGTAGCCGACCAAGGTAACGGCACCTACAAGAATCCCGTATTGTATGCCGACTACTCAGATCCGGACATCTGCCGTGTGGGCGATGACTATTACATGACTGCCTCCAGTTTCAACTGTTTGCCCGGTTTGCCTGTCCTTCATTCCAAGGATTTGGTCAACTGGACCATCATCGGCCATGCCGTAGCCTCCTCATTGGCTCCCCATAGCAATACCAGTCCACAACATGGTAATCACATCTGGGCACCTTGTATCCGTCATCACAACGGTGAATTCTATATCTATTGGGGCGACCCCGACCAAGGTGTATACATGGTAAAGACCAAAGACCCCAGAGGCACTTGGGAAGAACCCGTATTGGTAAAGGCAGGCAAAGGTATTATTGATACCACTCCCCTTTGGGATGAAGACGGTAAGGTATATTTAGCTCATGCTTACGCAGGCAGCCGTGCCGGTTTGAAGAGTGTCATTGCCGTATGCGAAATGAACGCTGAAGGTACCAAGACTATCGGTCCATCACGCATTGTCTTCGACGGACACGAAGCCCATCAGACTTGCGAAGGTCCGAAGTTCTACAAACGAAACGGTTACTATTACATCTTCCATCCGGCAGGTGGTGTTCCTACCGGTTGGCAAGTGGTACTCCGTTCCAAGAATGTATACGGTCCTTACGAATGGAAGACTGTTTTGGCGCAAGGCAATACTCCTGTCAACGGCCCTCACCAAGGCGGTTGGGTAGACACTCCACAAGGCGAAGACTGGTTCATGCACTTCCAGGATGTAGGTGCTGCCGGCCGTTTGGTACACTTGCAACCCGTTAAGTGGGTAAACGACTGGCCCGTTATCGGCATCGATAAGGATGGCGATGGTTGTGGTGAACCTGTATTGACTTACCAAAAGCCAAAGACAAGCGCCAAGTTCCCCATCTGCACACCACAAGAAAGCGATGAGTTCAATACCAACATCCTCGGTTTGCAATGGCAATGGCATGGCAACATCAACGAAAAGTGGCATTATTGCAATCCTACCGACGGTTATATCCGCCTCTACTCCTATCCGGTTCCAGAAGACTATAAGAGCCTCTGGGATGTATCCAACTTGTTGATGCAAAAGGTTCCGGCTCCAAGCTTCACTGCTACTACCAAACTGAAGTTCTCTCCCATCGCCAAATACAAAGGTGAACGTGCCGGCTTGGTAGTTATGGGTATGGACTATGCAGCATTAGCAATCGAAAACACCGAAAACGGTTTGGTTCTTTCACAAGTGGAATGCTTGAAGGCCGACCGTGGTGCATCCGAAACAGTCAACGAATCGGTTACACTGAAAGACAACGAAGTTTACCTCCGCGCCAAGGTAACCACTACCGGCGAAAAGATTGGCAAGAGTGAAGGTGGCCACGATTTGGTGGTAATGTGCCAGATGTATTATAGCACCAACGGCAAGAAGTTCCAGAAATTGGGTAAGGAATTCCAACTGAAGGAAGGTAAATGGATTGGTGCCAAGGTAGGTATATTCTGTACTCGCCCGGCCATAGTTACCAACGATGGCGGTTGGGCCGATGTAGACTGGTTCCGCATGGACAAGTAAAGCGTCATTTATAAATTCTACAAAATTAGGTGAAGCTGTGTCATAAATGTATTTTTTTCTTACCTTTGTATTCATTATGATAGAAGAAAGACTCACTCCACTTATCTGCAAGCGGTTTCTGAACGAGGAGAAATACAGGCAAGGGCATATTCGCATTGTTAATGCATTGCCTGGAAGAAGAATCATGGGACTTCATTTGCCCGAAATGAAACAAGTGGCCAAAGAATTGGCCAAAGAACCCGATGTATGCCTATTGTTGCAAAGGTTTGAGAAAGTTCATCAAGCCAACCGATTTGAACTGGCTTACGAGGAAACATTGGTATGGGGGCTCACCATCAATGCCTTAAAATGCCCGTTGGAAGAACGAATGGAGTTGTTGAAAGTCTATATCCCCGTACTTGACAATTGGGCTGTGTGCGATTCTTTCTGCTGCAATGCCAAATGGGCATTGAAAGTACCTTCCGATAAATTATGGTCTTTCCTTTTGCCTTATTTTCAAAGTAAGAACGA
>CAZFDP010000046.1:0-10738 GCA_964518185.1 uncultured Phocaeicola sp.
TGCTTTCGGGAGGCGAACGGAGCCGTTTGGCTATGATCAAACTGCTGCTCGAACCTGTGAACTTCCTTATCCTCGACGAACCGACCAACCACCTCGACATGCGCTCCAAGGATGTGCTGAAGGAAGCCATCCGTGAATTTGACGGCACGGTGATTGTGGTTTCGCACGACCGTGAGTTCCTCGATGGGCTTGTTACTAAGGTTTACGAATTTGGCGGAGGAAAGGTGCGCGAACACATGGGTGGCATCTACGACTTCCTGCAGAAGAAAAAGATAGAAAACCTGAACGAACTGCAACTCTCGGCCTCACCAACCGCTTCTGTAAGCAAGAAAGAAGAAGTAGAGGCGAGCGAAAACAAACGTTCATACGAAGCACAGAAGGAGCTTAACAAGAAAATCCGCAAGATAGAGAAGCAAGTGGCCGATTGCGAAGCCCGTATCGAAAAGATAGAATCCCAGATAGCCGAGGTGGAAGCCCGCATGGCCACTCCCGAAGGAGCTTCTGATATGAAGCTTTACGAGGAACACCAGCAACTCAAAAAGCTGCTCGATGCCGTGGTGGAGGAATGGGAAACCGCTTCGTTGGAATTGGAGGAATTGCAAGGGTAAGTTTCTGTTGGCCTGACAATGGTGAAGACATCATCGAATGGTATCTCCCGTCTTCAGACGAAGCTCAAGGATTGGTGGAAACGGGTGTAGGTTCGGATGCCATTTCTCCTTTGCATGGTGAATATTGGTCGTCTACGGCAGGTTCGGATACGGAGGCTTATGCCCATTCCTATACATTCTATAATAACACGTTTGGTTCCATAAATGAAAACAAACCCCGTATGAATACATTGAAAGTCCGTGCCGTCAGAAACAAACCCTGATTTACCTGCGAGTATGTGTGCAAAAATAACTGTAACTACTGTAACTTCTGTAACCGCTTGCCCTGCGTTAAGCAGATTTAATGCTCGGATATGCAAGGTTTTGAAAAAGAAAACCTATCTTTGTGCATTCAATAAATAAAATGAGTATGAATAATATTATGTCTTTGGAAGCCGTACAGACGGAATTGATTCGAGATATATTGAATGTGGACGATGTCCTTATCCTCGAAAAACTTAGAACGATGCTTCGCTGTGAAGAAAAAAAGGCGGAAAAGTCTGCTATGATGGTGGCCGAAGACGAAGCGCCATACATGACCAAAGCGGAAATTCTTGCTAACTTCGACCAAGCTTGTAAGGAATTGAAACTGAATTTGGAGGGAAAGCTGGAGTTTAAAACTTTGGAGGAGGCTTTGGATGAATTGTAAGATTACCGTTACGCCTGATTTTTTAAAGGCTTTGAAGCATTTGGCTAAACGATATAAGTCTATCAAAGAAGATGTTGCTGAACTTGGTGACAACCTTCGCGCAAATCCCCACTTAGGAGTGGATATCGGGCATCATTTACGAAAAGTACGAATGCCTATCTCCTCGAAAGGAAAAGGAAAAAGAGGAGGTGCCAGAGTCATTACCTATACTCTTATTATAGCCGAGACTAATGCTGAAATCAAACTCTTGACCATATATGACAAATCCGAACGTCAGAACTTGACCGATAAGGAACTGCTCGACTTGATGGTGAAAAATGGATTGTAGTCAAAATAAACTGAAACTGTAACTTCTGTAACTACCTGTTTTGCATTAAGCAGATTTAATGCTCGGATATGCAAGGTTTTGAAAAAGAAAACCTATCTTTGTATATTCAATTAATGAGTATTTTATAACAATAAACCCGTAAAAATAACTATGGGCTGACTGAAGTGCAAAACGTCGTTTTTCTTTATGGAAAACGGCGTTTTCTTCCTTGTAAAACGGCGCTTTCTTGGGTGGAAAACAATGGAAGAATAATTAGGGAAAGTGGTTACGGTTACAGAAGTTACAGTTTTTTTTGCGCACCTATGTTTCAGCTTAAATACTTTAAAACAGAATTATTATATTTATATATAATATGTATATTATATATAAATATAATGAAATATTCTTACATGGTAAATTTAAGATGGTAGGGCAAAAAAATAACTGAAACAACTGTAACTACTGTAACCTCCTTTGCTAAATGAGGGATAGAATTAAAACGGAAAAGGCAGCATCTCACTTATGGTTTTGTATGTTCGAAAACTATTTCGTACCTTTGCAATCTAATTTGGCATGGGTGTAAAAATCATAAATCATAAATCATAAAATGAAAGTTAAACAAATCTTGCCGGTGGCAGTGCTCGCCATGACAACACTCACCGGATGTACAAACAAGGAAGCAAAGATGACTTCAGGAATCAAGCTCGAAAATCTCGACACCACCGCCGTGCGTGGCACTGACTTCTATCAGTATGCATGTGGTGGCTGGATGGCTGCCCATCCGCTCACCGACGAATACTCTCGTTTCGGTTCGTTCGACTATCTGGCAGAAACCAATCGTGAACAACTTAAAGGGCTGATTGCCGAAATCGCTCAGGGACAACATGCACAAGGTTCTGTGGCACAAAAAATTGCCGACCTCTACAACTTAGCCATGGATGTGGAAAAGCTGAACAACGAAGGCATGGCACCCATTCAGGAAGACTTCGACAAGTTGGGCGCCATTAAGGACGCTGCCGGTGTACTTCAAGCCATGGTAGAACTTCAGGGAAGCGCATACTTCCAGTTCTATGTAGGTGCCGACATTATGGATAGCAAGAACAACATCTTCCAACTCTATCAGGGCGGCATCGGCCTTGGCGAAAAGGAATATTACCTGGAAGACGATGAAGCTACCAAGAATATCCGCGAAGAATACAAGAAACACATTGTGAAGATGTTCCAACTTGCCGGCATGGACGAAGCCAAGGCCGCCAAGAACATGGAAGCCGTCATGGAAATTGAAACCCGCTTGGCAAAGAAATCCTTCAGTGCCGTAGAGCAACGTAACCCTGCAGCCAACTATCACATGATGACCCTCGACGAGTTGAAGAAGGAAATCCCCGGCTTCGATTGGGATGCTTACCTCAACCAACTGGGTGTGAAGGGTGTAACATCGCTCAACGTATCGCAGGTGGAACCTGTAAAGGAAGCCGTAGCCATCATCAACTCCCTGCCGATGGAAAAGCAAGTGGCTTACTTGCAATGGAAACTCATTGATAGTGCTGCCAGCTATCTGAGTGCCGATTTCGACAACCAGAACTTTGCTTTCTATGGCAAGATTCTCTCGGGTAAGAAGGAACAACAACCTCGCTGGAAGACAGCTGTAAGCACCGTAAACGGTGTGTTGGGCGAAGCCGTTGGCCAGATGTATGTAGAAAAGTATTTCCCTGCAGCTGCCAAGGAACGCATGTTGCAATTGGTGAAGAACCTCCAGGTGGCATTGGGCGAACGCATCCAGAACCTTGAATGGATGGGCGACAGCACCAAGGCCAAAGCGATAGAAAAGCTCAACAGCTTCTATGTGAAGGTGGGCTATCCCGACAAGTGGAAGGATTACACCAACCTCAACATGGAAAAGGATTCATACTGGGCAAACATCAAGCGTGCAAGCGACTTTGCCGTGGAAGAAATGTTGGCCAAGGCAGGCAAGCCGGTGGACATTGACGAATGGCACATGACTCCGCAAACCGTAAACGCTTACTATAATCCTACCACCAACGAAATCTGCTTCCCCGCAGGCATTTTGCAATATCCGTTCTTCGATATGAACGCCGATGATGCCTTCAACTACGGAGCCATTGGTGTGGTTATCGGTCACGAAATGACTCACGGATTCGATGACCAAGGTCGTCAGTTCGACAAGGAAGGTAACTTGAAGGATTGGTGGACAGCCGAAGATGCTGAACGCTTCAACGAACGTGCTAAGGTTATGGTGGATTTCTTCAACAACATCGAAGTGCTCCCCGGATTGATGGCTAACGGTCAGTTGACATTGGGTGAAAACATTGCCGACCACGGTGGTTTGCAAGTGGCTTACCAAGCTTTCAAGAATGCCACCAAGGATGCTCCTTTGGCCGAAGTGGACGGATTCACTCCCGAACAACGTTTCTTCTTGGCTTACTCGGGTGTATGGGCAGGCAACATCCGCGACGAACAAGCTCGTGTATATACCAAGAGCGATCCCCACTCATTGGGACGCTGGCGTGTAAACGGTGCCCTTCCGCACATCAACGCTTGGTATGATGCATTCGGAATCACAGAAAACGATTCGTTGTACATCGCTCCTGAAAAGCGCGTTTCTATCTGGTAATTCTTGATGGGATGATATAGAAAAAGTGGATATGTTTTTTCGGCATATCCACTTTTTTTTGTGTCATCCTGAGCGTAGTGAAGGATCTGTATACATAAAGTAGATGCTTTCAGATTCTTCGCGATGCTCAGAATGACAAGACATGATGATTACAACGCCTGTCCGTTGAAGGAACAATTTTCATAACTGATGTTTTCGGCACCCACAATGGAGTTGAGGTCGGCTTCCTTGATGCCATCGAACTGACAATTCTTCAGGACGATATCTGATGCACAGATGCTGTCTTCCAATCCGTCAATCCAAATGCCATAACGGCTCTTCCGGCAAGTGATGTTCTCCAAACGGATGTCTTCGAACTTCGGATAATAAGGCCCTTCTTTCACACGGTTGTATTTCAATTCCAACTTCAAGACCGATTCCTTGCACTCGCTGATGTCGATGTTGCGAATGTAGAATCCTCTTACAATACCTCCCCGTTGGGCGTTTGACTTGATGCGGAAGGGGCGGTCCATCTCCGGACTTCCTACGATGCAATTTTCCATCCATACATTATAGCAGCTGCCCGAAATTTCGCTTCCGATGGCCACAGCTGCATGTCCGTCCTTCATGGTGCAATTGCGCACGATGATGTTCTTGCTGGGTATATTCCAATGGCGTCCGTCGTTGTTCTTGCCCGATTTGATGGCGATGCAATCGTCTCCCGTATTGAAGATGCAGTTTTCAATCAGCACATTTTCGCACGATTCGGGGTCGCATCCGTCGTTGTTGGGGCCATGGCTGTCGAAAGTGTTTCCGCGCACCACAATGTTCTTCGAGAGAAGCGGGTGAAGAATCCAGAAAGGCGCATTGTTGAAGGTAAGCCCTTCGATAAGCACACGGTCGCACTGATATACCTGGATGAATTGGGGGCGCAACTCATCTTCTATCGTAAAGATTCGTTCGGTAAGGGGCACTTGGTTGGCTTCACAATATTGCAGCTTTTCTTTTCCCATGAAGATTCCCTTTTCCTTGTTTTCGGCAGATGTGCGGGCCCTTAGTTTCCACCAATTCTCCCACGAGGCTTGTCCGTCGAGCACACCTTCGCCCGTTACGGCAATGTTGGTTTGTTGATAGGCATAGATTAGAGGCGAGCATCCCATGCAGTCCTGACCTTCCCAACGGGTGTGCACTTGGGCAATGTAGTCAGAAGGGTTTGTAGAGAATTTAAGTGTCGCTCCCTTTTCGAGATGCAGATTTACATTGGATAGCAGATGGATGGCCTTGGTGTAATAAGTCCCTGCAGGGATGATGACTTTTCCGCCCCCTTGCTGGTGGCAATCGGCAATGGCTTTTGTCAATGCTTCGGAGATGTCTGTATCCACCGTTGCGCCATAGTTTGTTACAGGGAATTTTGCATCAGGAAAAGAAGTGAGCTGGATGGCTGCTTCTGTTTCTTGCATCTTTATCCATGGATTGTCTGTTTGTGACGTGGTGCCGCATCCCGCAAACAAGGTGGTGAGGCATAGGCCAATTAAGCCTTTCATAATGTTTTGTTTCATCATAATGTAATCTATAATAATTCTTGTCGCTAATATATAACTATTTTTTTGATAATCTTTGATTTGTTCGTTCTATTTTGTAATTTTGCACCCGATGAGAAGAAAAAGGTACATAGCATGGATGTTATTGTGCGTCAGCATGGTGATGCTGACGGCCGTTGTGTTGCCTCACCATCATCATCAACATATTCTTTGTCTGCATCAGGATGTAGCAGCTTGTGAATGCGATTGCGGAGACGGAAAAGAAAATCATGCCACCGAATCTCATCATGCTTGCGAAGACCATTGTGTAACCAATTTCCAAGGTGTTACCCCCGATGATGCCGACTTCGATGTAACTCCCGGTTATACCATGTGCCAATTGCTTTATACTTTGGCAGATGTATTGTCTCTTCCGTTGCCTTTGGAAGATACCAACGGCAAGTTTATTTCATACTATTTAGAGAAACTCCATGCAACGTGCCTTCCGCACGGATTGGGGCTTCGTGCACCGCCTGTGGCGTGATGCTGATGCTGTTCCTTGAATAGTTATTCTTTCCCATTCGTGTCATTCTGAACGTAGTGAAGAATCTGATTACATCCACTTTGTGTTTACAGATCCTTCGCGTTGCTCAGGATGACAAGATAATAAGAATGAAAAATCATAAATCAAAAATCAAAAATATATTATCATGAAGAAAATTCTCTTTATGGGAGTCATGGGAATGTTCCTGTTAGGCTCCTGTGGTAATAATTCGAGTCATAATCATGAGGGTCATGACCACGAAGGCCACAACCATGCGACAGAAAACCATAGTCACAATCACGAGGGTCATAATCACGAAGGCCACGACCATGCAGCCCATAGCCATGAAGGCCATGACCATTCGGCACATAATCACGAAGGTCATAACCATGCAGCCGAAGGACATAACCATGCGGCTGAAGACCCCAAGGTGCATAATCACAGCCATGCAGCCGAGAGTGCTGCTCATGAACATGGCAACAATCCAGATGAAATCATCCTGGCTCCTGAAAAGGCAAAGGCTGCCGGTGTTGTGTCGGAAGTAATTGAGCCCAAAGGTTTCCGTCAAGTGATTACCACCAGCGGACAAATTCAGGCCGCTCAGGGTGCGGAAAGTGTTGTTGTAGCCAATGTGTCGGGTGTGGTGTCTTTCCAACGTGCCATGACCGATGGCGCAAGTGTAAGCAAGGGGGCCACTATCTTGAGCATCAGTGCCGATAAGTTGCAGGATGGAGACCCTGCCGAACGTGCACGCATTGCTTACGAAACCGCCAAGGCTGAATACGACCGTGCACAACGTTTGGTTAGCAGTCAAATCATTTCGCAGAAGGAATTCAATGCCATTAAGGAAACTTATGAAAACGCTCGTTTGAGCTACGAAGCATTGAACAATAACAAGACTGCCAAGGGAGTGGCTGTAACAGCACCTATCGGTGGCTATATCAAGAACATATTGGTAAAGGAAGGTGATTTTGTCTCAGTAGGCCAGCCTCTGCTTACCGTAACACAAAACAACCGTTTGTATTTGCGTGCCGATGTTTCGGAAAGATATTACAAATACTTGAGCACCATTTCATCGGCCAATTTCAAGACACCATACGATAACCAGGTGTATGAACTCGGAGCTTTGAACGGCAAATTGCTTTCGTATGGCAAGGCATCGGGCGACGGCTCTTACTATGTGCCTGTAACCTTCAGCTTTGATAATAAGGGTGATGTAGTTCCCGGTTCGTATGTGGAAGTGTTCCTTATGTCAAAGGAATTGCCAAACACACTCGCCATTCCTGTTGAAGCATTGACCGAAGAACAAGGCTTGTATTTTATCTACTTGCAGAAGTGTGCTGAAAGCTATAAGAAGCAAGAAGTGAAGATTGGTGCCAACAATGGTAAGGAAGTGCAGATTTTAGAAGGCCTTCATGCCGGCGACAGAGTGGTTGTTAAGGGTGCTTATCACGTAAAATTGGCCTCGGCAAGCAATGCGCTTCCGGCTCATAGTCATGAACATTAATAATATTCACCACAGATTACACAGATAAACACAGACTTATAATTGAATAATCTGTGGAAATCCGTGTAATCTGTGGTGAGAAAAATCAAAAAGATTATGCTGAACAAAATTATACATTTTTCCCTCCACAACCGTATTACGGTGCTCCTGGCATCGGTGCTGTTGCTGATTGGCGGTTTCTATACAGCCTATCATACGGAGGTTGACGTGTTCCCCGACCTTACCGCACCTACGGTGGTGGTGATGACAGAAGCCAATGGTATGGCGGCCGAAGAAGTGGAACAATTGGTGACTTTCCCTATCGAAACAACTGTGAATGGGGCTACACATGTACGTCGTGTACGCTCTTCTTCTACCAACGGATTCTCTGTAGTTTGGGTGGAATTCGATTGGGATACAGATATTTATCTGGCTCGTCAGATTGTTAGTGAAAAACTCTCGCTTGTAGGTGAACAATTGCCCGAAAATGTGGGCAAGCCTACCATGGGGCCTCAATCGTCTATCCTTGGCGAAGTGTTGATTGTAGGCTTGACAGCCGACTCTACTTCGATGCTTGACCTTCGTACGATTGCCGACTGGACCATCCGTCCGCGTCTGCTTTCAACCGGTGGTGTGGCTCAAGTGTCTGTATTGGGGGGTGACCTCAAGGAATATCAAGTGTTGATTGACCCTGCCCGCATGAAACATTATGGGGTTAGCCTCGACGAGGTGATGGCCGTAACCCAAAACATGAATCAGAATGTAAACGGAGGTATTATTTACCAGCACAGCAATGAATACATTGTGCGTGGTATGCTTTCGACAACCAATGTCGACCAAATGGCGCGTGCCGTCATTAAAACCGTCAACGGGGTGCCCGTAACTCTTGAAAATGTGGCCGATGTGAAGATTGGTGCGCAGGAACCTAAATTGGGTTTGGCTTCGGAAAGAGGCAAACCGGCCGTACTTCTCACCGTAAGCAAGCAACCACAGACAGGCACTATCGAACTGACTGAGGAGTTGGAAGCAGCCTTGAAGGATGTGCAGAAGAATCTGCCGGCCGATGTAAAGGTGTCTACGGATATTTTCCGTCAGAGTCGTTTTATTGATAGCTCCATTGACAATGTAAAGTCTTCGCTTTACGAAGGGGGTATTTTTGTAGTCATTGTGCTTTTCCTCTTCTTGGCCAATGTACGCACTACACTTATTTCGTTGGTAACCATTCCTTTGTCATTGGTGGTGTCTATCCTTGTATTGCATTACATGGGCTTGAGCATCAACACCATGAGTTTGGGTGGTATGGCCATTGCCATCGGTTCGTTGGTGGACGATGCCATTGTGGACGTGGAAAACGTATGGAAACGTTTGCGTGAAAACAAGATGCTCCCCGAAGCCGAACGTCGTCCAATTTTGGATGTGGTGTTCGATGCTTCGAAGGAAGTGCGTATGCCTATCCTTAATTCAACTTTGATTATTGTAGCCAGCTTTGTGCCTTTGTTCTTCTTGAGTGGCATGGAAGGCCGTATGTTGGTGCCATTAGGCATTGCCTTCATCGTAGCTTTGTTTGCTTCGACTGTAGTAGCTTTGACCTTGACTCCTGTACTTTGTAGCTATTTGTTGGGCAAGGAGAAGGGTGACAAACTTCCGAAAGAAGCCTTTGTAGCTGTGTGGCTGAAGAAGCATTATGAAAAGGCCTTGAATTGGGCTTTGAAATATAACAAGTGGGTGTTGGGGGGAACTATAGCTTTGTTTGTTGTAGCTTTGTGTTGTTTCTTTACGTTGGGACGCTCGTTCCTTCCATCGTTCAACGAAGGTTCGCTTACCATCAACATCACTTCCATGCCGGGTGTTTCGCTCGAAGAATCCGACAAGTTGGGACGTCGTGCCGAAGAATTATTGCTTTCCATCCCCGAAATTCAGACGGTTGCCCGAAAGACCGGTCGTGCCGAACTCGATGAACACTCTCGTGGGGTGAACGGAAGTGAAATAGAAGCACCTTTTGAATTGAAGGACCGCTCACGCGAAGAAATGATGCACGAAGTGCGTGACAAATTGAATACTTTGACCGGCGCCAATATAGAAATCGGTCAGCCCATCAGTCACCGTATCGATGCCATGCTTTCGGGAACAAAGGCAAGCATCGCCATCAAGTTGTTTGGTGATGATTTGAACAAGATGTTCATGTACGCCAACCAGATAAAGAGTGCCATCAGTGATGTGGAAGGTGTGGCCGACTTGAATGTAGAGCAACAGATTGAACGTCCGCAGTTGCAGATTGTTCCCAAGCGTGAAATGTTGGCCAAATATGGCATCAGCCTCCCAGAATTCGGAGAGTTTGTAGAAGTGAATATGGCCGGAAAGACCGTATCGCAGGTTTATGAACAAGGAAAGGCATTCAACCTCATTGTACGTGCCAAGAATGATGTACGCGATGAAATGGAAAAGATTCGCGACTTGATGATTGATACAGAAGACGGTCAGCGTGTGCCCATTACTTACGTGGCTGATGTGGTGTCTTCTATGGGACCCAATAGTGTGAGCCGTGAAAATGTAAAGCGTAAGATTGTGATTTCTGCCAACACCAGCGGACGTGACCTTCGTAGCACGGTGAATGATATTCAGGAACGTATTGATGCCGATGTGAAATTGCCTGAAGGTTATCACATTGAAATGGGTGGTCAGTTCGAAAGCGAACAGGCAGCCAGCCGTACTTTGCTCATCGCTTCGCTCATGAGTATTGTGGTTATCTTCCTGCTTATCTATACAGAATTCAAGAATGCAGCTCAGAGTGCGGTGATACTTCTCAACTTACCGTTGGCCTTGATTGGTGGTGTATTTGCTCTCTTGATTACAAGTGGTGAAGTCAGCATCCCGGCCATCATCGGTTTCATTTCGTTGTTTGGTATTGCCACACGTAATGGTATGTTGCTCATCGGTCGCTACAACAACCTTCGTTTGGAAGGTGGTTCGTTGC